>CAYPVZ010000017.1:7309-19235 GCA_964414235.1 uncultured Rhodothermales bacterium
GGCGCCCCGGGGGGTCGGGCGGGGTTTCTCCCGGGGCGGGGCGGCCCACCGGATGCCGGGGCCCCCGCGCCGCCAGATGGCCGGGACGACGGGCCTGATGGGCTTCGAGCTGGCGACGGACGACCTCGACCGGATCAAGGGGTTCGTGGACGCGCTCCGGGTGTTCCGGCTGGGGGTGAGCTGGGGCGGGCACGAGAGCCTGGTCTACGCGCCGGCGATCAGTTATTTGAAGGAGTTGCCTCCGGAGCGGTTCGCGGCGCTCGGCATCGCGGCGGGGACCATCCGGATCTCGGTGGGCCTGGAGCACGCGGACGACCTGGTGGCGGACCTGGGGCAGGCGCTGGGGGGCTGAGGGGAGGGGAGCGGGCGGGGGCGGGGCTCCCTGGTCGAGTCCTAACCTTACTCGGTCAGCATCTGGTGTCTCCCAGCCAGTTTCTGGTGTTCCCCAGCCTCTTTCGGGTGTCTCTCTGTCTGTTTGTTGTGTCCCCCAGCCTGTATTGGGTGTTCCTCACCCTGTTCTGGGTGTCTCCCGATCTGTTTTGGGTGTTCCCCGGCCTCTTCGTCGTGTTACGGAGCCTGTTTCCGGTGGTGTGGGGTCTGTTTGTCGTGGCCCCCAGTGTGTCCCGCGGGTCGCCAGGAATGTCGGCTGAGGTGGAGCGGGGCGGGCTGGCGGTGGGGGGGGCGCCAGCGGGGCGGGGCAGCGTGCCGCTCGAGGCGAGGGCACGTTATCCCGCTGGAGTCCGGATAAAACCGAAGGGGGGCCGGATAAAAACGGGGAGATAGCGAACGGAGGGCGGGGGGGCGATCGTGGTGTATCCTCTTCATGTGATCTGGACGCGGGGGCCGGGGTTGTCCGGGCTCGGTCCGCCTACTACCTGGTTCTACCGGGCTCCAAGTGCATCGCTTGCTCCTGCTGCTGATCGTCTTCGAAGTGGGAGGGTGTGCCGCTTCGAGGGGCATCCCGCTCTGCTCGGATGAGGGGCGAGATGCTCTGCTTGCACAGGTCCGACGCGGCGATCAACTCCTCGCCGCTGGCGACACGACGGGCGCTTGGTGGGCCTACGTCCATGCAACAGCGTGGACGGGAACGCGGGAGCCGTGCCGGGACAGGTTTGCGGAGCCGGGAGAGTTCGGCCGGGCCCTCGCGTTCGCGGCCGAGCACATGGATGTCTACGCACGCGACTCCTCGTCCGTCTGGCGGCGCGGTCACTTCGGCCCGATCAATTTGTATGTGCGGGGCGTCCGTCTCGATAGCCACGTGGTAGTCCTGCACGACGTAGAGTTTCCTAAAGCGTTAGCCTCGCTGCCTGCGCGGTAGAGCCCGCGGCTGCAGGTCGACAGCGGGCGCCAGCGCTCTTGCTTCGGACGTCGCTCGGCGTCTACGTTGCCCTTTCCACCGTCCGCGGTCGCGGCCCATTTCGGCTGAGCCGCAACCTTTGCTGTTATACGGCTTCCATGACACGGCAATCCTCACGGCGCAGATGGACATTGGGGATTGCCACAGTGCTCGTCGTGCTCGGCGCATTCGCCCTCGTTGACCGGCTCGATCTTGAGCTCGCCATGATGTACGGTCCACTGGAGAACAGGTACACGCACGATGCGACTGGAGTCGCGGCTGCGATCCGAGATTCGCCCAGACACGTGGCGGTCTCGGACGCTTACCTCACGGTCCTAGGGTTCCCACTCTTCCGACTGGTAAGGGCGGTCACCGGAGGCTCGTCGTCGTTCTACATGGGCACCAACTGGCCGCTTCTGGATCTCGCGGCTTTAGTAGCCGACTCAGTGATTTGGGCTTACCTGGCGACTTTTATTTCGGGCCTGAATCGGTCACAGTTGTCAAGCCCCTCGGTGCCGGCCGTGTAACGCGCCGCTGCAGCCGGACCGAGGGCACGAGCGTTCTCGCGTAGTATGAGCGCAGTCGCTTCCCGCGCTGCGCCCTACCTTTGTGTTGTCCGCCCTCGGCCGACGCGCGGCCCCTGTTGGGTGTCCACGAGGCTGTGCATACGTGATCCTCCGTCGAGGCGGGCAGCCTCATCCCCCGCGCCCCCGCCGCACTGGAGCCTCTGCCATGCGTGCCTTCATCCTCCTGCTCGGCCTCGCCGTCGCCAGCTGCTCCTTCTTCGCGAAGCCCCTCGAGGTGTCGAGCGAGCACTTCCACATCGTCGCCGACACCTACACGAGCTCGGAGCCGGAGATGGAGGCGCTGCTCGAGCAGGGAGAGGCCTTCCGGACTGCGATCCTGGCCATCTCCCCGCCGGACATCCGCCCGGACCCGACCATCGAGGTGCGGCTGAACGGCAACCTGCGGAGGCAGACTCCCTTCGTGGACAGCCTGGGCACCGTCCAGCTGTGGCGCTTTGCGGCAGCGGAGGGGGGCTATCAGGCCCTGTTTGCCCATGAGCTGGTGCATGCCGTCGCGTTCGACCAGCTGGCAGAGGCGGACTCGCTGGAGTCGCCGGATCTCGGCTTCTACAGCGAGGGGTGGGCCGAGTATGCAGCGCTGCTGGTGGACCCGGGGAAGACGGGTTTTCCGCTCTACCGCTTCGACGAAGACGTGGTGACCGGCCACTGGGTGAACCAGGGGGGGCTGTCGCTCGCGACGCTGCGCTCGGCTCACGAGGAGCTGAACAAGCGGTGCGAGTTCCAGGCCTATATCCTCCGGGCCTCGTGGTTTCGCTACGTCGACGAGGTGCTCGGCCGCGAGGTGCTGCTGGACCTGGTGGCGGCGAGGGACGGCTGGACCCCTGACGCGGTCGAGGCGGTGCTTGGCCAGAGCCTCGACGAGGTGGATGCCGACTGGCGGGCCTGGGTGCGCGCGCGGTATACGGCCCACCCGAACGCGGAGTCGGAGGCGGAGTCGTACCGCGAACGCATCGGTTGGTACGAGCCCTGCGTGGAGTGAGCCGGGGCCGTCGCCCGAGAGGGGGCTGGCGTCGCCTCACTCCGGAGAGATCCTTGCGCCACGTCCCGCCGCAGGCGACGGTCCAGCGAGGCTGAGGCCGCTCGGCAGACGGTCGTCGCCAGCGGGGCTCGGGGGACGGGCAGCGCCTCCGGGCTGCGGCCGATGCTCCGAGGTGGTCGCGGCCCAGATCCAACATCGCCGGACGTTGAGGAGCTCGTCCTTCGACAAGACCGTCGATGAGCATGGGGTAGTTGTCCAGAATCCGGAGCTGGCGACGATGTAGGGGAATTGGAGGTATGATGTTGCTGGGTTGGGTGGTTATGATCGAGATCTGGTCCTGTGTCGATGAGTAGGACGTAAAGGTGATTCTGGATCAGACGGACACATGGGCGCTCTTCCTGTTCTCCACCCCGCACCAGTCTGCTATGCGGTTCCTCCTCATCGATGCGTCCGTCGTTCTCGATCCCGACACGGGGCAGCCTGTCCAGCCGACGCGCCCGGCCAGCTCGAACGGGGCGGTCATCGGCGAGATCGGCACCGGGTCCGTACTGTCGCTGACGTACCCGTGTGACTCTACCGAGCCGGTGGGCTGCGTGCCCGATCTGCCGCGGTTCGACATCCAGTTCGATCCAGAAGGGCTCGGGGGAATTCAGAGTGTCGTGTTTCGCCTCAACGGGCAGCCGATCGAGCCGGCCGACAATTATCCGCCCTACGCAGTGGGTTACGCGACGGACGGGTTTTTCGAACAGCCGGAGGTGTTTGAGACCCCGGGAGTGTATACGCTGGTCGCGGAGGCGTACGCGCAGGATGACGGCGAGGGCGTGCTCAAAGGCTCGTTCGAGATCACCTTCGACATCACGGACGATCCCCTCGTCCGCACGGATCTGAATCGTACCGGTCAGGAGCGGGAAGCCGAGTCCGAGGCCGAGGCGGAAGTCGAGGGCGAGGTCACCTCCGCCGCTTCGATCGGCTCCGTCGCCCTCGCGGCGGCGGCGGCGGCGACGGGCGCCAATGCCCTCGCCCAGACGCTCGTGTCGGGCTCCCTTTCCATCGACCGACTCCGGAGCCGGGGTGGGGTCGCACTGGGCGGTGGCATCGTCGAAGAGGCCTGTGACGTGAAGCCGTGTGAGACGGCCGTGCTCGACGCGGATGGCTCGGAGTCCGAGGCGCTGGCGATCGCGGCGGAGGACGTCTCCGTCGCTCAGAAGGCGCGCCGTGTCCGAGTGTTGTCGGCCGAGGGCGAGGCCGAGGCGGAAGTCGAGAGCGAAGCCGAGGCGGAGGCCATGCCGGGGGCGGCGTCGGCGGTGGCCGGCTCGGCGGTGGCCGTCTCCGCCGCGGGCATCTCGGCGTTCCTGGACCGCTCGGGGCGGACGTTCCCGGTCGCCGCCGAGACGCTCGTGGCAGTCGACGCGGCGAGCGCGACCTCGACGACACTCAGCCCCGTGAAGGTTTTCGAGGAGCAGGAGGCTGAGGCGTCCTCTGAAGCGGCTCCTGCCACGGAGCCTGGCACGTCGCCCGTCTCCCAGACACCCACTGAGGACCCGGTCGATCAGGACGGCGATGAGGACGTGGCCGCGAGGACCTTCGCCCTTCAACTCGATACCGAGACGGAAGTCGAGGTCGAGGCGGAGGCGGAGGCCGAAGCGGCCGTCGCCGACGGTTCCGCCGCGGCCGCGGTTTCGGGCGGCGTCGGCGTGGCGGCTGTGGGCGATTTCGCCGCGTGTGCCGCCTACACGTCCGTCGTCACGTCGACGGTCACCAACACGGTCACCCAGTCGCTGCCCAAGGTGTTCGTGCTCGATGCCGATATCGACGTCCAGCCCGAGTGCCCGTGGGAGAATCGCTGCCTCGGTCGCCGGCCTGAGGAACCCGCTCCGGAAGGCACGGTCGTCGGGCACGCCGGCCCGCGTCCTGAACCGACCGCCAGCGCGGAGGAGACGGGCCCCGTCTCTCCGGTTCAGCAGGGGCTCGCGCCGGTCTCGCCGTCCAGGGCCGGCACAGGCGCGGCGTTCGAGAACACCGGGCGTGGTCTGTTCGAGGCCGAAGCGGAGGCGGAAGCGGAGGCCGAAGTCGAAGTCGAGGTCGGCAACGGGAGCGCGGCCGTCGGCTGCGTCGCGGTCGGTGGCGGTGGGTCGACGGGCCTCGGGGCGAGCAGCCGGGTCGCCGCGGCCACCAGCCCGGCGACGGTCTAGAACGAGGCGGCCGGGGAAGATATGCGCAACAACCAAGTCGGCCCCGTCTGCTGGTCGCGCGAGACGGACCTGCGGCCCCGCGAGTGGGGAAGGACGGCGGAGGCGGAGGCCGAAGCCGAGGCGCGGGATGAGGAGCGCCGGCCCGTCCGCCCGACGACCACGCAGTGCGCCACGGGCGACGCGGTCGCGGCATCGGACCAGACGCTCTACGGGGAGATTTCTGGTCGGCTTCGGCCGGTGGGCGTCACCGCCGTCGGACGGAGGGAGCCGCCGCCCGTGGTCACGAACGCGCGTCCAGCGCCCGGCTCGACCCTGGTCGTGGGCAAGCCCGACGGGAATCTGGAAATAGAGATCGAGGCCGAGGCGGAGGTCGAAGCCGAGGCTGAGGTGGGCTTCACGACGGCCGGGGCCGGTGCGGCGGCGGTCGCGGTGCAGGCGGGCAACCGGTTCATCGTGGCGCCGTCGGAGGCCGCCGCTGCGACGAGTGCGCGGACGAGCGTGCTGGGCGTGGCTGGGACGATGGCCGACGACGTCCACTTCCCGGGTCCTGCGCGGCCCGGGCAGCGCGGCGGCGTGCCCGATCCGACCGTGGATCTTTCCGGCGTCCGCTTCGAGAAGGAGATGGAGGCCGAGGCCGAAGCGGAGGTGGGCTACTTCTCAGGAGCCGCCGCGGCGAGCGCGGCTGGCGCTGGCGCCAGAGGCCAGACGCGGATCGACAAGGAGTCGGATCGGTTGACGGCGACGGTGGCTCGGGCGACGCCGTACGCGGCGGTCGCCGCGGCCGCGGCTGGCGTCGAGACCTACGTCTCGGTCCGGATCGTCGAGCCGGATCCCCAAACGGGGGAGGGCATGGTGGAGGCCTTCGCCTCCGCCTACGATCGCGACGGCGGCCCGGTGTCCATCGCGCTCGCGCTGGCGGGCGTGCCGCTCGCGTACACCTACACGCGCCCCGACGGCGCCCTGACCACGATCGGGCGAGACAACGAGTATGAGTACGAGGCGCAGGATGCCGATCCGGAGGGCGGCGCGGTGCGGGTGCAGTGCTTCGCACAGCTGACCTACAACGTGAACGACCTCCGGGTGGACCGGTACCTGCTGCACACCCGCACGGCCGACTCCGGAGAAGGCCCGGAAGAGGGGCCGGACTCGACGTTCGAGGACGAGACAGAAGCCGAGGCCGAAGCTGAGGCGGAGGCCGGGTACGGGGTGGCCGCCGCTGCAGCGGGCGCTGCCGCCGCGGGCTACTTCGCCGATGCCACTACCTCGACGGACACCGCGACGGTGGACCCGGCGGACGTCGTAAATCTGGCGACAGGGAAGCCGTACGGACCGTTCCGCTTCGACGACATCCTGGGAAACCGCCCGGACCGCCTGCCCGATTGCCCGGATGGAGCCACGGGCGACACGGCCCTTCCCACGTCGTAGCCTCCCGAGGAGCGTCACCGGGGCCTGAATGGCACGTCCGTCCACGCTCGCCGATGCGCTCCGCCAGCTCCGGAGGAGACCGGGGCGGGTCGCTGTGGACGGTGACGGTCGGTTGTCGCTTCGAGGACCTGTCTTCGCTCTGCTTGCTTTCCATCGCATGAGCCCCGTCGATGCGTTCATCGAGCAGAACGTCCGCCCCGAGTACCGCGAGGTGGTCGCCGTGCTGCGGGAGGCGATGCGGGAGGCCGCCCCGGGCGCCGAACTGGCGATGCACTACGGGCTGCCGATGTGGAAGTGGAGGGGCTACCTCGCCTACCTCAGCCCGAGCGCGAAGGGGATCACGTTCGGCTTCCCGTACGGCGTCCACTTCGACGATCCGCACGGCGTGCTGAAGGGGATCGCCCGGCACGCCCGGCACATCAAGTACAGACGGGCGGCGGACGTCGACGGGGCGGTCCTCCGCTCGTACATCGCCCAGGCGGTGGCGGGCGACGCCCGAGGGGCGGAGGCGTAGACGCGGCGAACGCCGCCGGGGGCGTCGTTCGGAGGACGTGATGCGAGTCGCGAGGGGATTGTGACCTTTCGAGGTCGCCGCGCATCTCTAGAGTACTCGCCAGCCCTGCCGTCTCCTGACGTCCACCGCCTTCATCGAGCTCCTGCGCCCGCACTACGACGACGCGGCGCGCTACTGCCGGCTCCTCTGCGCGCCGTACCCGGCCTCCGAGGCCGAGGACGTGTTCCAGGAGGCGCTGGTGGTCGCGTTCGAGAAGGTGGACCGGCTCGACGACCGTGCGCGGTTCCGCCCGTGGCTCTTCCGCATCGTCCAGCGAACGTTCCTCATGGACCGTCGCCGCCGGTTCGTGCGCCGTGTGCTCCCGCTGCCGGAGGTCGAGCCCGAGCGGGACGACCTGTACGACGCCTACGAGCACTTGGCCTGGAAGGAATCGCTCCTGGCCGCCCTCACCGGACTCAACGCGCGCCAGCGGGCGACGCTGCTCCTCCATGAGGTGGCGGGGTTTGACCTGCGGGAGGTCGCGGCTCTGCTGGGCGACCGAAGCCTTTCGGCGACCAAGATGCGCCTCTCGCGCGCGCGCCAGCGGATGCGCGACCTGCTCGCCAGCGACGGCCCGGCCCGGTCGGACGCGACGCCTGAAGACCTCACGGAGGAGACCCTACGCCTCCTCCACGACGCCCGAGGGGGCACCGCTGATGGCTGACCCGCTGCTGGACTCGTACTGGGAGGCCGTCCGGACCGAGCGGTACCGGACGCACCTGCGGCGTCTTCCCGCCCGCCTCGACCGCGCGACGCGCCGTCGACCGGCGCCCGTCCGATCTCCGCATCTCGTGTGGGCGCTGGGCGCCCTTCTCGTGGTCGTGGCCGCCGGCTTCCTCCCAGTGCCGACCACCGCGACGACCGGCCTCCTGATCGCCGGGCGGACCGACATCGGCTCCGTGAGCGAGGCGCTCGGCGCGCTCGAGGCGCTCCCGCTTCCCGCTACGCGCAACTTGTCGGTGTCGGCGGACAGCGCCGGGACCACGTTCGCCGTCTTCCTGGCCGACGACGGCACGGCCTCGGCCGAGACCTGGACGGCGCGCGTCGAGGCGGCCGTCGCCCCGAGGGACCTGCGGGTGCAGGCGGTCGACGTCGTGACCGACCGGGCGCTCTGGGTGACGCTCCTGGGCCACGTCGGCGTGACGATCTCGGCCTCGGGGACGACACGGGCCGAGATCCTGGCCCAGGTCGACCGCCAGCTCGACGCCCTCGGCTCCGGGCACGCCGACGTCGAACAGTTCACCGGACCGGACGGACGGACGGCGGTCCGCATCACCATTCGCGATCTCCAATGACCCGTTTTCTTCTCGCACTCCTCCTTGTGCTCCCCGGCCTCGCGTCGGCCCAGGACGCGCTCCGCATCGCCCCCCTGACGCTCGTCGCCCTGCGAGAGGCGCGCGCGGTCTCGACCGCGCTCGACCTGTTCCCGGGCTGGGACTTCGGGACGGCGCCCGTGCTCCTGTATCGCCCCGGTGTCCAGGACGTGCTGCTCAACATGCCCGACCCGCCGGAGGGCTTCGTGCGCTACACCGGCCCCAGCCCGCTCGGCGACGAGCCGATCTGGGTGCGCAACGACTCGACCCTGTTTGCGATCGACGGGCAGAATACGGCCGCCGAGCTGGGCGGGCGACGCGTGCTGGTCGTCGCGGATCCCGCGTCGCAGATGCGCAACCAACTCCGCTCGCTCGCCCGGATGGCGCCCGACGAGCAGGCCGAGTGGCTCGATGCGTGGTCGTTCCTCGGCTCGCCGTACGACCTCATCACCCTCATGCTTCACGAGGGCTTCCACGTCTACCAGTACGCCCACGGCGACACGTTCGCGCGGGAGACGCTGATCGCGCAGTACCCGCTCTACGACGCCACGAACAACGCACTCCAGGAGTTGGAGGGGCTGATCCTGCTCGCGGCAGCCCGGGGCGAGACGCCGCCCGAGGTCGCCCTGCGGCAGTTCGCTGCCGTGCGCTCGGTCCGCCACACCGCGCTCGGTGCGGAGCTCGCCGGCTACGAGCTGGCGGTCGAGTACGGCGAGGGCCTCGCGAAGTACGTCGAGTACCGGTTTTACCTGACCGGCGCCTCGCTGACGCCGGACCCTGAGATGTACCTGCTGAACGGGTTCGATGGGTTCGGACGGCTCGCCGAGCGTTTCGAGCGCCAGCTGGCATTCGCCGAGGGCCTCTTTCGGGCGGAGGTCGCCGTCAACAACGACCCGTTCGGGACGGGCAATCTGCGTTTCCGCCTCTACCCGATGGGGGCATTGGAAGGGTTGCTGCTCGACCGCGTCGCGCCCGGGTGGACGGACCGGGCCTTCGACCCCGGCGTGTATCCGGCGACCCTGCTCGTCGAAGCCGCGGGGCTGTCGGCAACGGACGCAGAGGCGGAACTCGCGGAGGCGAAGGCGCAGTACGGGTACGACACGTTGCTCGCCGAGAAGCAGACGTACGAGCGGGACGGCCGGGCGGCAGCGCAGGCCCGGCTGGATGCGCTGATGGATAGCGACCGGACGCTTGTGCGGGTCTCGTACGGCGCGGTATCCGCGGATCCGCCCGGCCTCGGGTTCACCTCGTTCGGCGTGACGCCGCTGGGGAACGGGCGGGCGATCTACGATCTCGTCCCGATCCGCGCCCAGTTCAGCGACGACGCGCGCTTGGTCCTGCAGGTCGTAACGCCGGTGCTGGTCGATCCCGTGAGGCGGGAGGTCGTGTTCGTCGTCGACGTGCCGGCCGACCAGATCGCTGCGGTGGGGGAGGCGGTGAGGACCGATGCCTTCACCGTTGAGGGACGCGTGGCGGACGTGTCGGCCGTGGGGAACGAGGTGAGGATCGAGCTTCGGTGAGAGGAGGACGAGCGAACCGGTTCGGTACTGAGGCATCAGGGCGACGCCGGGGCCCTGTCCGCTGCGGATCTCGCGCTCCGATCTATCTTCGCACCGTTTGCCCCTGGTTCTTCAGCCAGCGGGTGACTGCCGAACTGGCTTCTCGCTTCCGCGAGAGCGGGATCCGCAAGATCTCTTCTATGTCTCCTCTGCCTGCATGCAGCGCTGAGCTGCAGTCGTGGCGCCATCCAAGAACTCCCTATGGACCCGGTCCTCGGACAGATTCAGCTTTTTGCCTTCGACTTCGTCCCCCATGGTTGGGCCCGTTGTGATGGCGCGACCCTGCCGATCATGCGCAACCCGATGCTTTTTTCCCTGATCGGCGCGACCTACGGCGGCGACGGGCGGACCACCTTCGCGCTGCCGGATCTGACGGGCAAGGAGCCGATTCCGGGCTCGGTGTACGGCATCTGCGTGGAAGGCAGTTTCCCTGCCCGGCCGTAACCGGCAGGCGGGCTGGTGCTACCGGGCTGGCGTGAGCGTCAGCGTCCAGCGCGTCTCGCCGGGGAGGAACGGGCTGGGGCGGCCCTCGGCCCAGTCGTCGTGGCCGGCACCCCAGTAGGGAGACAGGAAGTGGCCGGCCTGGCCGCCGGGCATCTGGAAGATGCCGTCCTCCTCGTGGCCCGGCGAGACGACCATCCGCTCGGAGGCACCCGCCGACGGGGACGCAAACCGGGGCATCCGCTCATCGCCGGTCTGGGGCCGCGCGGGCATCGCCAGCGTGCCGCCGAGGCCGGGGATGGCGTCGGCCATCGGGTGCTCCATGCGGAGCGTGTTCCAGGCGCCCCACGTCGCCGCGGCCGGGTCGTCGTAGACGCCCACGGTGGCGTCGGCGGCCTCGACGAGGAGGGCGTCCCACGAATCGTAGCCGGGGGGGAGAAGGTGAACCGGCGTCTCGGTCACGAGTCGCCAGACGGGGGCCTCGTCGCGGGCGGGGAGCGTGAAGCGCGGCGTCCGGGCGCGGACTGGTGCCAGCAGCGGCGAGAGCGCGCGTTCGACGACGGCCGAGCGCCACTCGCGGACGAGGCGGTAGCCGGCGTCGTCGGGCGCGGCGTGGGCGCTCCAGTCCTCGGCGAGCTGGCGGAGCGCGTCGCGGCCCGGCGTGGACTCGGCCTCGGCGAGCGTCGCCAGCAGGAGGTCGCGCCAGCGGCCGTAGAACACGGCGCGGTCGTCGAGCTGGATGCCGAGGAGGTCGCGCTCGGAGATCGGCGCCTCCAGCGCGCGGAGGTCGTCGCGAATCTGGCGGGCGCGTGAGCCGTGCGCGTAATTGCCGTCGCCGATTTTTCCGAGGGCCTCGCCCGAGACGACGCGGGCGTTCGCCGTCCAGAGCCGGCCGTCCTCGGGGTCGGTGAGGCGGGGCACCTCGGCCCCGCTCAGAAACCCGGACCAGCGAGCGTTCGGATCGGTCGAGTCGACCGGGCGCCTTCCGTCGCGGCCGACGCGGCGCGGGATCTGGCCGGCGAGGGTCCAGCCGATGCGGCCGGCGCGGTCGCCCGCGACGAAGTTCTGGGCCGGGATGCCGCAGCGGGTGGCGGCGTCGAGGGCCTCGTCGAGCGTCGCCGCCGTCTCGACGTCGAGCAGGCCGAGGTTGGTGGCGGCCGGGAGGTGGGCGCTCCACTGCTGGGCGTAGGCCCGCCCGTCGGCGTCGTGCGCCGTGACCGGCCCCCAGGGCGTCTCGACGATGACCAACTCGCGGACCTCGTCGCCCACCGCGATGCGCTCGCGGAGGGTGTCGACCGCGACCGCGCCCGAGTCGGTCCGCACCACGCCCGGCTGTCCGTCGACCTCCGCCAGTCGGACGTAGTCGACGAAGTCGCCGTAGGCGTTCGTGAAGCCCCAGGCCACGTCGCCGTTGCTGCCGACGACCACGAGCGGCGCGCCGGGCAGCGTGACGCCGGTCACGCGGCGCTGGCGGCCGCCGTCCGGGTAGACGAGCGACGCGCGGAACCAGATGTGGGGGAGCCGGAGCCCGAGGTGCATGT
>CAYPVZ010000018.1:0-18810 GCA_964414235.1 uncultured Rhodothermales bacterium
GCCGCCCGACGCGTGTGCGCCGGGCGGCCGTGTCGGGTAGGCGGGATTTGAACCCACGACCCCCTGCACCCCATGCAGGTGCGCTACCGGACTGCGCCACTACCCGAGAGGGATCGGCGGCCCCAGAGGGCCATCGAGTCCGCGAAAACTAGCGGCCGGGCCCGAGCCCCCGCAACACGTCCGCCAGAAATGCACGGAGGTCCACCAGCTGTTCACGCGGGATGTCGGCCAGGGCCGAGCGCAGGTCCTCGCCGCCCTCCGCCTCGCGCTCGAGGACCTGGCGGGCGCCCTCGATGGTGTACTTGTCGTCGCGGAGGAGCGACTGGATGCGCTGGACGAGCTCGAGGTCGCGCTCGGTGTAGGCCCGGTTGCCGGCCCGGTTCTTCTTGGGGCCGAGCATCTCGAACTCGGTTTCCCAGAACCGCAGGACGTGCGGCTTGAGACCCGTCATCTCGCTGACCTCGCGGATGGAGTAGTAGAGCTTGCGGATGCCGGGCGTTGGCATGGTGGAGATCGCGTGCGGACCGCCAGCGGGTCGGGTCGGCCTTCGGGGGCGGGGATACGTTCGGCGGGTCAGACTCCACCGTCGTGTCTCGCTCGCCGCTCCTCTCTCAGGCTGGCCTCTTGGCCGTGGTCGTGTTCTGGGGAGTCAACTTCGCGATCATCAAGGTACCGCTGGAGGTCGCGCCGCCCTTCACGGTGAACCTCCTGCGGTTCTCGATCTCTTTTCTTGTCCTCGGCGCCGTTCACGTCGCCCAGTCGCGGGCCCGCGGCGTGTCGCCGATGGCGACGTTCCGGTTCGGTGCGTGGCGGATCGTCGGGCTGAGCCTGCTCAGCAACGTCATCTACCAGACCGGCTTCATCCTGGGCGTCTCGCGTGTCTCGGCCGGCACCTCGGCCCTGCTCATCGCCACGTCGCCCGGATGGACCGCGCTCACGGGCCACGTGCTCGGGTTCGAGCGAATCCGGGCGATCGGCTGGATCGGCATCGCGATCAGCCTCGCCGGGGTCGCGCTCGTCGTCGTCGGCGATCCGGAGGCATCGTTCGCCGGGGCCGGCCTCGGCGTCGGGATCATGCTGGTGGCCGCCGTCGGCTGGGGCGCCTACACGGCACTGACGCGGCCTCTCCTGGACCGGGGCGCCTCACCAGTCGGCCTCGTCTTCTGGAGCGTGGCCCTCGCGCTTCCTGTGATGGCCGCGTTCGCCGTCCCCGAACTGCCGAGCGTGACATGGACGGCCCTGGGCTGGCCGGAGATCGGCGCCCTCCTCTTCTCCGGTGGCCTCTCGACCGGTCTCGCCTACGCGATCTGGAACGAGTCGATCCGCCGGGTCGGCGCAGCGCGGACCGCGGCGTTCTCGAACCTTGTCCCCTTCGTCGCCGTGCTGGCGGGCGTGGTGCTACAGGGCGAGCGCGTGACCCTTCCCCAGATGAGCGGGGCCCTCATCGTCGTCGCCGGCATCGTGCTCCTGCGACGCCGCGGCATCGCCCGAGCCTAGCGGACGACCGTCAGGGGGACGGCCGCCGTCTCCGCCGCCCCGCTGGCGACGAGCACGTACACGCCAGCCGCGAGCCCCCTCCCGTCCACCTCGATGTCGAGTTCCTGCCCGCCGAGGAGGACGGCCGAGCCGTAGTCCGCCACGCGCCGGCCGAGCACGTCCACGAGCCAGGCGCGCAGGTAGAACGTGTCGTCGCTCGAAACGTGGACGGTGGTCCGGTCCAGGAATGGGTTGGGGCCGGTCATGCGTACGGCCAGCGCCCCCCCGGACTCCGGCAGACGGCCTACGCGAGCGAGACAATCGCCTGCCAGCCGCCAGCCGACGTCGGCGAGCATCGCGCAGACGGCGGTCCCGGGCGCGGCGACCACCTCTTCGCGAGCGATGAACGGCGTCATCAGCCCGTCCGGCGTCCCGGCCTGGAAGGTGTCCTCGTCGAGGTGCGAGTAGGAACCACCGTCGGCCCACCGAGGCGGCATGTAGAGGGGCACGGGCGCTCTTACCGACTGCGCGACGGCGCGCCCAGCAAACCGAACCGGTGCCCTCAGCGCGTTCGCCAACGCGACCGAGCCGTCCGGGTATCGCACGCTCGTCAGGAGCGAAACGCTCTGGTCGTCCTGCGTATGAAGGTCGTAGCTGTAGGGTCCGCCGGGGCCCGCGCCGACCTGCCCCAGCCCTTCCTCGACCGTCATCGCCCCGATAAGGCCGAGCCCGTGCCCGATCTCGTGGAGGACGACCGTATAGAGATCGTACGTCCCGTCGGGGGGTGCCTCCGTATCGAAGTGCCAGGCGCCGAAGCTGGCGTTGAAGGTGGCATCGATGTCGGGATCCCCGCCGCCCAAGTCCCGACCGGCGAGGTCGTCCGCCAGCGCGGCGGGGTACCACACGCCGCGAGACGGTGCGCCGGGGAAGTTGCGGTAGAGGAAGGGCCCTGCCGATCCCAGCGTCGATGGATCCAGCTCGGCCCACGTCGCCGCGATGCGGATCACCTGACTCGACTGAATCCGGCAAGCCCACGTGTCCACGGCCGCTTGAAACGCCGCCTCGGCCTCCGTCGGGAAGCCGGTGTAGGTCACATCGAACCGCGCCCCCTCGGCTGCAGGATCGCACGCGGGCGCCGCCCGTCTCCCTACCGCGCGGCTCGTCGACGCCGTCGCCGTCGTCACGGGAAGCCTGCAGACTTGAAGCGGTCCGAGGCTCTCGACCTGGGCCGCCGCCGCGTGCACGACGAGGAGGAGACCCAGCCCGAGACCTCGTGTCATCGAACGACTGTCAGCGATAGCGCTCGGCTCCCCCGCGCCGTCTGCGCAAGGATGCGATAGACACCCGGCGCCAATCGCGCGGCGTCGACGTCCATGGTCGCCTCTGTTCCGAGCGACTCATGGAGGAGCGTCGCCAGCCGGCGGCCGAGGACGTCATAGAGCACGACGGTGACCGGCCCGGGCTCGGACTGGCGAAGGCGGAGCGCGGTCCGGTGGCGGACCGGGTTCGGGCCGTCAAGGTCGAGAGCGAGGCTGGTGTCGTTCGGCCCCACCTCCGTGGCCGTCGTCAGGAGCTGGCACCCGGTGCCGAGATCCCACCCCATGTCCTTGAAGAAGGCGCACGTGATGTTGCCGGGATCCTGATACGCCTCGCCCGGAGCCACGGCCGGCGTCATCAGGGCAGCGGAGGAGTTCCGGATCGTCGCCTCGTCCCAGTGGGAGTATGACGACCCAGATTCGAACGTCGTCGGTGCATAGATCGGCGGGCGCTGACCGTAGATCCGAACAACCTCGGGGGCATCGACGAACAGATTCTGGCTCTGGAATAACGCCCCAAGTTCCGGACCCGGATTTGCGTATATACCTGCCATCAAAATCGATATACCTGCTTCATCTTCAATGAATCGGTCATAGATGAGAGGGTCAGTATCAGGCGGATTCCCGACCGTGATTCCGAAACACCCGACTCCCGCCGTCCCATTGCATTCAATAGAGTTTCCCGTCCCGGCTCCGTCGTCCACATCGGCCGTGCCCAGAAAACCGAGCCCATGCCCGAGTTCGTGCAGGACGACCGTCACGAAGTCGAACTGGGTCGGGCCAGGATTTCCATCGAGCCCGAAGTAGAACCGATCAAAGGAACTGCTGAAGACGGCGTTGATGTCGTAGGGGATCGTCCCCCCACTGCCTGAATAGTCGCGCCCCAGCAGCTTGTCCGCCAGCGCCAGCGGATACCAGGTCTGCGTCGCGCCGCTGATCAGCTTGAGGAAGGTCGTCGGTCCTGCGCTACCGAGCACGTTCGTATCCAGAGGACCAAAGCTGGCCTTGACACGGATCTCGATGGGGCTGGTGATGTGATCCGCCCAGATCTCCACGGCCCGCTGAAACGCCGCCTGGGCCGCTGGAGTGAACCCGGTGTAGTCAATCGTGATGGTTGCCGAACGGTGCGTCGTCACGCGCGTCGCTGCTCCGAGCCGGGCGGCGGTGATCAATTCTGGGCGGAGATACGGTCCCGCGACCGCTTCTCCAGCCTCCGCGTAGAGCGTACAGCCCATCCCCTCCGCCATGTCGGCGACGACGACTTGAGCGTTGGCAGACGTGAGGAACAGGACGAGGAGGGCGGGTAGGAAACGGTTCATGAGATCGAGAGATTAGCGTCCGATGCGTTCGAGCGCGGCACGCGTCCGCTGCTCCAGGGCCTTATGGTAATCAAACTCGTCCTCGTTCTCGAGGACATGCCGGTAACGTGCCGCCGCCTGGTCTCGGTCATCCATGGCCTCGTAGACCTCGGCGGCATGATAGAGCGACCAGGGCCCCCACTTGGCGAGGGGATCACCCGGACTGTCGATGGCGAGCTGGTAGTGGCGAAGCGCGTCGGTCCAGTTCTCCTGAGCCTGGCGGGCGCGGCCCGTGAGATAGGCGGCTTCTGCGCGCTCCACGGCCGGCAGGTCGCGGTCCGTAACGATGGGCTGCAGGAGCCCGACGGCCTCGTCGTAGCGCCCGGCGTCGTAGGCTGCGCCACCGAGAACGAGTGTGCGCTCCGTCGGTGTCATCGGCGCCTCCAGGCGCTGCTCGGCCTCGCGTGCGGCGGAAAGGTCCGAGTCGTAATCGCGCGACGCGCGGACGCGGCGGTAGAGCGCCTCGGCCCGCCGGCGGTCCCCTTCCAGTTCGTACGCCAGCCCGGCGTAGAGCGTCGCCTGGGCGACGAGGGCGCGGCCCCGGAACGTGCGCGCGTAGTCCTCCAGCATGGGCGCGGCCTCGGCGAAGCGGTGCTGACGGAACAGGGTGAGCCCGAGGTGCGCCTGCACGAACGGAACGGGCTGAATGCCATCCGCTTCCAGGCTGGCAGCCGCGCGGCGAAGGACGACCTCGGCTTCGTCTGCGCGCCGGTCCAGGTAGAGGTGGTAGCCGGCGAGGTAGCCGAGAGCGGGCGAGGCCGGGTGCGCGTCGGCAAGAGTGGCCAGCCGGTCGGCGGCGCCGGCGCGCTGCTCGTTCAGCGTCGCGTCGGCGACGGCGAATGCGATGGTGGCGTCGACCGCGAGTGCGCCGTCCGACTGGGAGGCCACGTCGAGCTTGGCGAGGCCGCCGGAGACCGTGCCTCTAAAACCGAAGAGCCGTGCGAGCCATCGGTACTTGCGCGGAATGCTCCCCGCCGCGACCTCGCACACGCCCTGGCCGTAGGTCGCGTCTGGTCCATCGAGCCCTCGGAAAAGCCCACAGGCCTCACGGAAGCTGTTGCCCGCCCGGGTGTACCGCTCCTGCCGGCCGAACGCCAGCGCGCGGTGGAGCTTGGCGGACGCCGCCAGCAGAGGCGCGCTCCGAGCATCGCTCTCGGCGAGGGTAATCAGCGAATCATTGAGCGCGTAGAACCGGTCATAGGCCCCATCGTCCTCGGACATCAGCGCCCGCCAGAGGGCGACGGCCTCCATCCCGTAGACGCCGGCCGGCGAGTCTGGCCAAGTCCGGGCGATCTCGGCGAACGCGTCGGCGGAAGCCGCCAGCTGGAAGTCGAGCGCGGCGTTGTACGCCTCAACGAAACGGGTGGCGGCCTCGTCATCGGTGATGCCGAGCTCCATGCGAGCGCGGTCCGAGAGGCCCGTCCGGGCGATGGCGCCCCCGGGCACTCCTGACTGCGCCACCGCCGCCGTGGCGCCGAAAACCCCGACGAGGACGATAATCGAAATCCGGTGCATTCGGAGGTCTTAGAGCGGCGTCGATGCGGGAGGGTCCTGGGCGATGACGAGGCGGTCGTTCTCTTCCGAGAGGTCGACCGGGCCGAGCTGGCCCTCGCTGGCGGCCACGATGGTCGCGACCGTGGCATCGCCGGTGACATTCGTCACTGTGCGACACATGTCCAGAATACGATCCACGCCGAGGATTAGTGCGATGCCCGCGGCTGGGACGTTCACCGCCTCCAGGATGATGACCAGCATGATGATGCCGGCCCCGGGCACGGCGGCCGTCCCGATGGAGGCAAGAACGGCCGTGAGCACGATGGTGACCTGCGCGCCGAGCGTCAGGTCGAGCCCGAAGGCCTGCGCGATGAAGAGCGTCGCGACGGCCTGATAGAGCGCCGTCCCGTCCATGTTGATCGTGGCGCCGAGCGGGAGCACGAACGACGAGACCTCCTCGCTCACGCCAAGCTTCTCCTCACACCGCTCCATCGTCACCGGCAGCGTGGCGCCGGACGACGAGGTCGAGAAGGCGACCAGCTGGGCCGGCGCGATGCCCTGGAAGAACTGCTTAACCCCCATCGGCGAGAGCAGCTTTAGCAGCAACGGGTAGACCACGACGGTGTGGATGAGCAGCCCGCCGAGCACCACCGCCATGTAGCGGCTCAGGCCGTCGAGCAAGCCGAGAATGCGGCTCGGGTCGTCGCCGGCCGTGGACACGATGGTGTCCGCCAGCAGGGCGAAGACGCCGAGCGGCGCCAGCAGCATCACGATGTCGACCAGCCGAATGACGACATCGTTGAGCCCCTCGAAGAACGCGAGCACCGGCGCGCCACGCTCCTTCGGCACCTGCACCAGACCGATCCCGAACAAAATCGCGATGACGACGACCTGGAGCATGCTCCCGTTGTCCGAAAAGGAGCGGAAGGCGTTGTCCGAGACGGCATCAACGAGGAACTGGAGCGGCCCGCGGCCCGCCACGCTGGCGGCGGTCTCCGTGCGCGCGGAGACGTCGTTGCCGAACGAGGCGATGAGGCCGTCGCGCAGCTCGGGCGAGAATGCCGCACCCGGCCGGACCGCGTCCGTCAGGAGGACGCCGATGGTGACGGCGACGGCCGTCGTGGCGATATAGATCGCGATCGTCTTGCCGCCGATCCGCGACAGCTTGCGGAGGTCCGCCAGCGAGGCGACACCGGTGATGAGACTGGCGAGGACGAGTGGCACGGCAACCAGCTTGAGCGCCGTGATGAAAATGGTCCCGAACGGCTTGACCCAGTCGGTGACGAAGTCGCCCCACCCCTGGATCGCCGCGACGACGCCGAAGGCGAGCCCCGCCAGAAGGCCGAGAATGATCTGCCAGTGGAGCTTCCGATACCAGGCCATGGACGTGAGAGTGGAACCGTGCCAAGCTACGCGCGGACACCGCGACTCTGGGGGCCGCCTCTCCCCGGCTCCGAGTCACACGGACCGCAGCGGCGCTTATCTGAGAGCCAGGGCACCGAGCGCCGCGAGCCCCGCGCCAGCGGCGGTGCAAGCCCAGTTGACGCCATCGTTGCCGAGACCACGGAAGCCGGCAGCGAGCGGGAGCGGATGGCCGTCGACCTCCGGCTGCTCGGTGAGGTGCCCCTCGCCATTGCAATAACGGGCCTGAAGAGTCGCGCCCAACAGAGAATCGACGACGCTCCCCCCGACTCCAGCGGAGACGACCATAGCCCCCCATGCCAGTTCCATCCGCCCATGAGTACTGATCAGAGCCGAGCCGACGACCGTGGTCGCGCCGAGCACAGCCCCGAGCGTCCCGGCCACAGACATCCCCCCGGACGTGCCCGGGGGGACGCGCGGCCCGACCACGAGCGTCCGCGTCCGTCCCCGTGCCAGCGTTCCGATCTCCGTCGCCCATGTGTCGGCCGCGGCCGCGGCGAACGCCCCCAGGAAGGCCGAGTAGAGTAGCCAGTAAGGCTCCCACGTCGATACGAAGACGCTCGCTGCCAGCAGGATGGCGCCGACGCCGCCATTCGCTGCGACCTGGGCCGCGTCGCGCCGGCTGCCCTTCTCGGCCAGCACCTCCGTGTCTGCCTTCTGCCGACGCCCCAGCTTCGAGAGGAGGCTCGACAGAACGAAGAACGTCACGGCAGGCACGCTCCATCCGGGAGTACCGAGGGCGATCAGCATCCACGCGAGCCCGGACGCCGCCAGTGCGCCGCTGAGGTCGAGAAACCGAACCCAATACACGACCAGGCCGAATGCGATGGCGACGGCGACGGCATCGAGATGAAGCCCGAGATCGCCGGGCCGTTCGTCGAGCCTGCTCAGCGGAATCACGACAGCCAGCACGATCCACAGGTTGTCCCAGCCCTTGCGCCCGAGCGCTTCGGCCAGCGTCGCCAGCGAAGCCACCACGAAGGCGCGCGCGCCGATCTCGACTGTCCCGAACCTCGTCGTAAGCCCCAACACGATCGCCGTGCTGGCGGCTGCGACGACGAAGAACGCGGCGGAGCCGGCGAACGACTTCGCCGCCACGCCGATCAGGCCCGGGCGACCGATGCGCGTCCCGACGAGCGATGCCGCCGGATCGGCGAGCGCGAGCACGACAAAAGCGACCGGCAGGATGTAGACGCGGTGGGGCTCCACCGACCAGCACAATGCTAGCGCCACGAGCAGGGCGAGCGGGAACGTGACGGTTCCCCACGATAGCCGCTCGATTGCATGCATCCCCGGGATCCAGTGCTTCCGTGCAGCGACGAAGTTGCTTACCAGAAACACGACCGCCAAGACATAGATCGGACCCGGCCTCGAAAACCACTGCGGGCACGCGGCGACCGCCAGCCCGACGAGTGCGTGGACAACCCTCCGCGAGGACTCCGGCGCCCATCCGACAAGCCTCAGCCCTTCGCCACTGGCGACAGCGCCGAGGAGAAGGACACTGAAAAGGCCGAGAGCCCCGAGGTCTGACACGGGCAGGCAGAATGAGACCGAAACCTACCCTCCCCAGATGCCGCGCGGCGCCCGAGCCAAAGCTGGGGCGCCGCGCTCATCACTCGTAGCCCGGCCTCAGCGCGGGATGTTCAGCAGAAGCGAGAACCGAAGCTGATCCGCCAGCGGCGAGTTCTCCTGCAGGGCGTAGATGTACGAGATGTCCACGCCGACGAGGCTGTAGCGGATGCCGGTCCCGAAGGTGAGGAACTGGCGGTTGCCGTTGGCGGGGTCCTCGTAGAAGTAGCCCGTCCGGAGCGCGAGCAGGTCGTTGTACCAGTACTCGAGACCGGTCCCGAGCGTCAGCGTCTTCAGGCCGCCCACGTTTTCGCAGGGCGTCTCGGTGTCTGCCAGTTCAGCGCAGGTTCCCTCGGCCGCTTGGTTGACCTTGATCTGGCGCGACCGCCAGGACGTAAAGAGCGCCTCGTAGAACGGGTCGTACTCGCCCGTCATAGGGTCGCGATTGACGACGACCTTGTTGAAGTCGAGCGCGAGTAGGATCCGGTTGAACGAGTCGAGTTGAGTATCGAGTGCGGCGCCGAACCGCAGCGTCGTCGGAATCGCGTCCGGGTAGCTCGTCTCGCCCGAGGTCGACTCCAGGTCGACGTACGAGATGCCCGGCCCCATGTTGGCGAGGTTAAAGGCGATGGTCGGCCGTGACGACTCTCCAAGACCAAGATCCGGGCCGGTGTATTTCACTCCAAGGTCCACTCCAAACGAGACCCCGGCCGAGGTCGCAGAGCCACTAACGGTCCGCCCATCGGTGAGGTTGGAGTAAATGAACCGGGCGCCCGTGCCAACTGCGAGGTTTTCCGTGACCGGATACCCATAGCTCAGGCCGAGTGCGATCTCATAGGACGAAAAGTCTCCGAGGTCCTGCCCCTGGTCATCCGTCGCCTGCTGGGTCCCGAGGTTGAAGTAGGTGAGGTGGCCTCCGAGAGTGCCTGCGGTGCCGAGGTTGTGCTTGCCAGAGAGGTGCTCGTAGCTGAGGTTCGCGCCGAGCGCCGGCAGCCACGGGGCATGCGTGAACGAGACCTCGGTGCCAGTCTGGCCAGCGAGTCCCGCCGGATTCCAGAACGGGGCATAGGCGTTGTCGGCGACGGCAACGCCGGCCATGCCCATGCCGGAGGCTCGGCTGTCAGGCTCGATCTGGAGGAAGGGAACGGCCGTCGTCAGGACGACCTCGCCGTCCTGAGCGCGGGATCGGGGCACAGCGAGCATCGCCAGCGCGCCGAGGAGCAAGAGGGTACGGTTCATGAGTGCGAATCCGGGGGGGAGGATCGGGAGCACCGGCGGTCCGGTGGGCCCTGAGGTCTAGCGAATGATGGCCAGCCGCTCGACACGCTCGGCGACGCGAGTGCCACCGGCCGGGTCGTCCGTCTCCATCCGCAAACGGACGAGGTAGACACCGGAGCCGAGCCGGTCAAGATCGTCATCAAGTCCGTCCCACGCGATCTGCAGCACGCGGGAGGAAAGGACGCCATCGGGTAACGCCTCGTGCCCCTCGATGGTGCGAATGGGACGACCGGCAAGTGTATAGATGCGGAGCTGGACGCGCGCGGCTGTTCCAATGGACTGGTTGTGCTCCACGAAGAACCGGGCCGGGCCAGCCGTCGGGTTTGGATATGGGAGGACGCTCCGGACGACAAGTCCTTCGTCTACCACGACGAACCGGAGGCTAGCGGTCGCGCTGTTGTTGAGAGCGTCGAACGCGGTCAGCGTGGCTGTGTGCTCGCCGGGCGCCAGTTCGGGCAGCGGCACACGAAGCACCCCGCTGCGGTACGTATCGAGGTCGCCCTCGTAAAACCGACCGACGTCGATCGCATTGGCCTCATCGCCGTCCAGCACGAGGAGCAGCTCATGGCCGACACCGGCCCCGACGGTGTTGATGCCGCTGGCATCGCTGAGGCGAGCGATCAGGACACCCTCTGGCCCCGTCGTGCCACCGTCTACGAACGTCGAATCGTTCAGAAAAAGAGAGATCTGGGGGCCCTGGAGGTCATTTGGCCGTGTACCACTCTCCGTTGAGACGATCGCATCGGTCGTCACCCCGACGCCGTCCGACCCGTCCTCCCCCAGCACGTAGGCCTCGACACGCGCAGAAAGCCCTGAATACGAGATGTCCTGCGGAACCAGGAACGTTGTCGAGAACCGGCCCTCCCTCACCGTAGCCCGGCCGGAATAGATTATATCCGACCGGACCACATAGTCCCCCAAATTATCATCGTCATCGTCATCATCTGTATGACAGCACGGCGTATATGGCCTTACAGTTTCAGGCATCGTCACTTTTCGCGCCGCATCGTACACTGTTACCTGGATCTCCCCACGATAGGCTGGAGCGGGCTGCCCATTGAGACCGAGGACCTGCCCTGAGATCGTAGCCTCTTCGAACGCCTGAAGCAACGAGGGGGCTTCCACTGAGATTGACCGCTCACCCATCCCAATTCGCATGGCCGGGTCCCCAAGCAGATTGAACTTTCGATTGTTGTTACCCGCTCCGACGCCCGTGTTTTTGGTCCGGTATAGAATATCGCCGAGGCGCGAAGGCCGACCCTCGGCGTCGCGAACGAGCATCTGCTCCGTCAACTCGACGTTCAGCCCGAAGTTGTTGTCGGAGTCGGGCGAGGTCGACGTGTAGACGAGCCGCACCGTCGTGAACATGGCGATGCCGCCGCCGCCTGACCGGAGCAGGACGCGCTCGGCCAGGCTCTGATCTGCACCATCGAACTTGCCGAAGGAGCACGTCGCCGTGACGAAGATCGGAAGCCGATCCGCGTTGTCGAGTGAGGCTACCAACTCGGGAGTGAGGTACTCCTCATCGCCTAGTCCCAACGGCCCCCCATGGCCGCTGTAGTTCCATACGAGTGTCCCTTCCTCAATCCCCTGCCGAATGGCCTCTGTCGCCTGGGGACGCCGCCGCCCGCTGGCGGTTACCACATCCGGGTAGGACGGTCCGTAGATCTTCTGGAGTGTGACGGTAGGATCGAGCGACTCAGCCAAGTCAGCCGTGTAATCCGCGTTGAGGACGTGGAGGTCGGTGTCCCATGTGTTCGGATACTGGTCATCGGCGATGAACGTAAAGCGAGTTCGCCATTCGCCGCGCGTAGCGGGGCTTTCGTAGCGGAAAATTTTGTCGACTGCAGCCGTGGCTTCCCTGACCGTCCGCACCGGGAGGCGCCCAACGCCAAGGTCGACTCGCTCGGTACTCCCGCTCCCTAACGCCCACACCCCCTCGCCATCCCCCAGCAGGCCATAGTAGTCGTCAGATGTGTACGAATCTGACTTATTAAACATATTTTCCGTCTCATAGACCTGAACAAAGACGGGTGTATTTATATCAATGTTCCTATAATCATAATGTCCATCTCCAAAAAGAAGGAAATAGCGAGGGAGACGGTCAGCCGGAGCTCGGTCGTAGAGGAACTTCAGAAAGTCCCGCGGGGCTCGCATATCAATCGTCCCGCCCCCGAACTCGTTGTCCACCTGATCTGTCGTCACAACGAGTGTGCGGAGCCCGTCTTGCTGGCGGTACGCAGCAAGCCGCTCCGCCTGTGCCTTGAAGTCTGGATGCACGAGGATGACATAGTCGGGGGTCTCCGTCAATCCGTGGAGGTTCTGGTTGACTACCCGTATCCCAGAATCGGGCGTTCTCACGGCGGCGCCTGCAGGATCGAAGGCGATGAGTTCACGGGCTCGCCCCGAGTCCACCACCTCCGCCTGGATCTGATACCCACTCCCCTCAGCGCGAACCCCGACGCGTCGGATCGACTCCGGAGTGGTCACATCCCACACCTGAGGCTCCGAAGTGAACCCGGTCAGGCGAAACTGGAATCGGCCGGACTGGCCCCCAGGCGTTGGGAACCGAATCACCCCATTGGGGCTGGCGGCGGCCGAGCGCATGACGACGGCCTCGATCCAGTCGAGCCATGCCTCCGCGCCCGTGTTGCCCCCAGTCGCGCGGAGGTCGACGGCAAGCCCACTGCCAAACGTCGTCGTCGCCTCGATAAAGGCGTCGTTGATGAGATTGCCTTCGTTGGTCGCGGCGAAAGAGACAGCGGGTGGCCTCCCGGTGGCGAGCGTCTGACCGCCCTTGGAGAGGGCGAACGACACGGATGGATTGGCCCGAGCAGCGACTCGCGCTCGATAGACAACCGGGTCGCTGGCGGTCGCCCCTGCCACCCCCTCGTCGAGCAGGTGGATCGGACTTCCGCTCGTCGTCAAGCCGGGCCCGAGCCAGTCAAGGCCCGAGCCGGAACCGTCTCGCGGGTAGTTGAGGCGGTCGATCTCGTAGTACCGCCGGTCCTCGATGCGCGAGACCGCCGTTGCATCCCCCCAGCCCGGATAGGTGCCCGAGCCGAGGCGTGCAGGCGCAGGCGCGTCCACGCGGATGAAGTAGTAGCTGGCCTCTGAAAATGGGCTGATGTCATGAATCCACTGCTGCTTCGACGGGCTCCAATCCCACCACTCGGGGCCTTCAGCGTAGAACAAGAGGGCGTCACCAAACGCGAACGCAGGGACTGGCAGCAAGTCCGCCGGCCGAGGGGCACTGTTGAGTGCCGGCAGAATCCGCCCGCCGGTTCCGTACACGCCAACGGACGAGAGAGAGACGCTCCCTTCGATGCCGAGCGAGTCGCGCAAGAAGGCCGCGTCGATGCGATACACACCGCTCTTGCGGATCGGGACCTTGTACCATGTGCCATCCGCGAGTACGCTGCGCGTGACGGCGAGGTGCGGGTTGTCGGCCACGCGCGCCGCCAGCCGGGCCACCACGGGTGGGCGGCGAACCTGCGCCACGAGCCGGGTCGCACGAATCAGCCGGTTGCCCTCGACGCGGAGCGCGCGGAGGGCGAGGCTCCCGACCAGTTCGCGGCGACGCTCACCGATGCCGACCACCTCTGCCGCTGAGCCTTGGAGCCCAGCGAACGCCTCACCCTGGCTGGCAGTAAGCACCACTTCTTCACCCTCGAACGCGACCACGGTCACGGCCGGCGGCACGGACGACGCCAGGCCGATCTCATGAGAGAGCACGTTGCGGCCTCCGCTCTGGGCCACGAGCACCGCGGCGAGGCCCCCGCTCCGAGCGACGGACTCTGCCAGCGGCTCCCGCCAGTCAGCAGTCAGCTCGACTGTAACGACGTCTGAGCCTGAGTCCAGGACACGAAGCGACGGGCCTCTGCCCTTCGCCGGGGCATACTCGACCGCGTCCTGGGCATGGACGGACACCGCCACGACGACGGCAAAAACACAGACGAGTGCGAGACGCGGCATGGAGTGCGTGCGGACGGCCCGTGGCGGGAGGATTCCGAAGACGTACAGGCGATGGGCCTGCACGGGGCGTAGCACGAACTCTAAATAGGCGTCGGTCGGGTCTCAGCGGCAAAGATACGGGCAGGCCCAGACGCACGGCAAGGCGCCGGGAGATGCCCCGGCGCCCGCCTACAGTGCGGTCCGCGCGCGTCCCACACGGCGGCTCCGAGGCCACCGCCGGGTCTTAGCTGTTGATGTTGCGGTGGATGGCCTGCCGCGTGAGTCCGATCCGCTCGCCAAGCTGGCTCCGGTTGTCGATGCCCGGGATGCCGACGAAGCCGTTGACGAGGCTCGTGAGGTACTCCTGCCGGAGCCGGTTGATCGGGATCGGGCCGAGGATCTTGGCGATGTCGAGCTCCGCCAGCTCGCGCTGCGCGAGCGCGAGATCCTCATCGACGCGCTCCAGCATCGACGGCCACACAGGGACCGTCTCCAGCGTGGCACGGGCCTGCTGGTAGTATTCGATGGCGAGCCCGAAGAACTTGAAGTCGTAGTGATAGACCTGCGCGAGCTGGTGGAGCGCCATTCCCTGCTCGGCCACGAGGTCGTTGCGTGTGGCGAGGTCGTGGGCCTTCTGGAGCGACTCCTCGCCCGCATGATGCTTGCCCAGCTTGACGAGCGCGAAGCCCTTATACATCAGCGACAGCGGGATATACTCGACCAGCCCGTTGCGGCGGCTCAGGTTGTAGACCCGCATGCAGACCTCGATGCCCTGCTCGTAGGAGCCCTGGGCCATCATCGCGGTTGCCTTCTCCAGGAGTGCAGCGATCTCCCACGGCCGGCTTCCGAGGCGCCGGGCCTCTTCGCGAACGCGCTCGAAGTACTGGAGCGCGGCCGTCACGCTCATCAACCGATGCCGCATGAGCCAGCCCAGCCGGTAGTCGAGCACCATCGTCTGGTAGGCGTCCTGCGGGTCGACAAGCGCCAGTTCGGTCTTCGTCCGCTCGACCGGCGCATCGCGGAGGCAGCGAACTGCCTGAAGCTGGACGTGCGTCTGGAGCTCCGACCCGAGCGGTGCCTTCAGCAATTCGTTGAACTCGAGGTACGCGTCGTAGACACGAGCCTGAGCGAGGTGGTCCAGCGCGCGGTCCCAGCGCTGGCGGGCGGCGTCAGACTGCGCCTCGAGGGCGTCGGTCACACGCTCGACGTGTTCGAGCTCGTGGGCCGGGAACATCGGGGCGGACGGCATAGACTCCGGGGGGCTTGGGAGGACGGTGAGATCACCAGGCGGATCCGATATCGGCCGCCTCCGGGTCCACTTAAACCCCCATTCCGACACAACGCCGTTCCTTCGAATCCGCTCGGGTCGCGGCGTTCGACACTCCGCCGCACCTGATTGCCCCTCGCCGAGCCGTCGCTCAGTCGATCTCCTCCAGGGCCCGGTCCACTCGGCGCCGAAGCGCGGCGACATCCGAGAACAACGCCTCCAGTTCGGCCGCGGCCTCCCGGATGGCGCCGAGCGACTCGACGATCGTCGCGTCCGTCGGGATCATCGACGCCATCTCGGCGCCGAGTTGGGCATTCCCCGCGATCACCGCCAGAGGGTTGTTCAGGGCGTGCGCGACGCGCGACAGCTCACCACGGATCTCTTCGAGCGCCTCCCGACCAGCGCCGCCTTTCCGAGGCGTCCCCTGGAGCGCCGCCACGAGTGCTTCCGGACTGGCGACCGGCTCGACCGGCGTGGACAGCCCGAGCACGTCGCGAAGCGCGCGAATGGCCTCGATGCCCTCGACGTCGGCCCCGACGAAGACGGCGTCGAAGGAGGTTCCGGCGAGGTACGCCCGAGCGTCCGTCGCGCTGGCGGCCGTCGCCACGTCGATCGTGTCGGGGAGCGCCGCCAGCCAGGGGTCGGGGGCGGGATGGACGAGAAGAACGGTGCTCACAGGCGACGGCAGAAACAGCCACCCCAACGCCCGCCCCGCCGTCGGGGTCCCGCCTACAGCCCGATCGCCGAGGGCGACGCGACGCCGTCGCCGACGTAGCCCAGCGGAACGTAGGCCGGGATCTCGACGCCGATCAGCGTCCGGTGGTCGCTCCGCCCGGCCATGTCGGCCTCAATGCGCTGCCAGACGACCTGGGCGGACCGCGTCACGCCCTCGCCATTGACGACCGTGTGGACACCGATGAACGGATCCGGCGAGTGGCTCCAGAACCAGCGTGTAAACGCCGCCGACTCCCCGGCCGCGAGCCCCAGCGATTCGGCGACGGCGGCGAAGTGGGGGACGACATCGACGGTGCGTCTCGAGAACACGCGCAGGGCTCCGCTCCACTGGGTCGTGGTCCCACCGGCGTCGAACGAGGCGAGGAGGATGCCAGCGGTGTCGAGCACACGCCGGATGCCCTGCCGCCCGGCCGAGAGCTGGCTGACGCGCTGGTCGACCATGAGGTCGAGCGTGTCGGTGAAGGCAGCGACCCGCCGTTCGAGTTGGCGCTCGTGTGCCTTGTCGGTGGCCTGGATGAGGACCATGGCCCGGCCTTCGAGTCGGAACCCGCGCAGCGAGACCTCGACCGACCGAGAGACGTCGTCGCGGTCGACGAGGGCATAGTCGACGCCTGAAATGGAGCTGGCTTCCTTCAACGACCGCTCCGCCAGCGGCAGAAGCGGCTCGATGGGGAGCGTGTCGCGAAGGGCGTCGAACGTGCCGCCGCGGACGAGGTCTGGCGAAAGCCCGGTCGCGGCGTAGAAGGCCGGATTGGCCTCGACGATCTCGCCGTCCTGCGTGCAGAGGACGACGTAGTGCGGGTTGATCTGGTAGAGCGCGGCCAGCAGATGCTTCATCTCCTCGGCCTTGACCACCTGCGCTCGAATCCGCTGGGCGACCGGGCGGAACGCGTCCGCTAGCGGTCCGAGCCAGATCGCAGCGTGACGGATGAGCGCGTCGGCGTCGGCGCTACCCTGGGCGATCCGCTCCCCGAGGAGCGAGAGCTGGTGGGCCGTACGAGGGCCGGTATACCACGCGATCAGCGCGAACGTGCCAATGAGAAGTCCCCACAGGCAGGTGGTCAAGAAGATCGTTTGCGTCCACGCTCGCTCTGGGATTCCCTGCGGGGCCGCCGCGAGCAGAATGACACGTCCGTCGGCGAGGTCCGCTCCAGCGACGACATAGGCCGAGCCGGCGACCTGGGCAACGGGCTCGGCGTTGCCGAGGGCGGCGAGGGTGCGAGGCCAGTCGGCTGCACGGGCGAGGTCCCCATCGGTGGTCGTGGCGATACGGCCGGCGGCGTCGTAGAGGATGCCCTCGGCGTCGCCCGCGAGCGCGACCAGTTGGCGGGCCTGGCCGATCTTGTCGAATCCTCCGAGCACGGCCGCGGCGGCTTCAGCCCGCGCCTGAAGACCCGCGGCGGCTTTGGCGGTGACGTGAGCGCCGACGGTGCTCAGGTGCATCGCCGCGCCGACGACGGCAAGCGCCGTAGCGAGAACGATCCCGAAAAAGGCCGCGCGGACGGCCGGCGTCGGCGAGAGCATGAGGGCGACGGCCGGGAGCTGGGGAGGGCTCACAACAAGGAGACCCTCCGGGTATCGCCCGGTTTTCTCCCATCTATAACAACGCCCGTCCGGCCCGGCCCCCTCAGTCGGCGGCGTCCACCAGCGCCTCGAACGTCTCGTCGTGCGGCGTGAAGCGGCGGACGAGCAGGTCCATCGCAGTCTTGACCCCGAACCCGACGGCGGTCGTGACGGCGACCTCGAGGGCCTGCCGCCCCGCCCCCTTGGCCTGCGGGATCTTGGAGCCGTCGCCGTAGATGACCGGCATGGCCTCCATGGCTCCCTCGATGGCCTCGTCCGCGTGGGCGCCATGAGCGACGCGGCGGGCGGCCTGGTCGAGGGCGACATTCAGCCGGGCCTGGATGAACTGGACCGACGCGTCCTCCTCGTCCGGACGGCGCTTCGCACGGGCGCGGAGCCCGAACAGCAGCCCGACGATGGCCCCGGCGCCGGCCGCGACCGCCAGCGCCTCGCCCTTGCGTTCGCGGATGCGGTCGATGACCGGCCGACCGCCGAGATTGACGTCATCGAAGACCGTCAGGGCCTCGTGCTTGAGCGCATCGAGATGGTACTGGATGTCGCGCTCGCGAGCGACGAGCCGCTGGCGGACCTCGTCGGCCGTGAGGTGGACCTTCGAGAGATCGTCGTCCGGCGCCAGATCGCTGGGAAGCGAGCGCGGGCCGACCTCCAGGGCCTTGGTCGGGGTAAGGGGTCCGGGAGCAGGCATGAGTTAGACGGCGGCGTTCGTGGCGGCTTGGCGTTCGGTCTCGCGGATGTCGTCGCGCGAGCGATGCTTCCGGTCGCGCTCCAGCTTTCGAGCCTCTGCGGCCTGCTCCTGCGCCTGACGCACGCTCCGCACCCCGAACCATCCCAGCGCGCCCGCCAGCCCGGCGAGCAGAACAGCCGTAATGGTAAATCCCCAGGCCACACTGCCAATCGCCGACCCGATCCCGAGCGCGATCCCGACGAAGACGAAGAAGACGGCGACCAGCGCCAGCATCAGCGCCGGGACGAAGAACCCGGCCGCACCGAGGTAGTGCTGGAACCGCTCGACCTGCGCCTCGACGCCTTCCAGCTGGCGCTTGACGAGGTCGATGCGGAGTTCGACCCACTCCGTCAGGTCAGCCGACAGCGCCGCGAGGTGACCCGTCACGCGGTCCATCTTCGTCTGGTGCGGCGGGAGCTGGTGGCTCTCGGCGATCACCGTCGGCGGCCGGTCCAGCGTCGGAGAGGGGTGCGTGACCGGCACCGGCAGCGTCTCGCGGCGCACCACGGGCGGCTCGGCCGCCAGCGGGGGGCCCGGCGGCGGCGTGGAGACGGGCGGGGCGACCGGGGGGCGCAGGCGGGCCATCAGGCGGGATCGAGACAGGCGGAGCACAGAGGAGGACGGCGCGTACAC
>CAYPVZ010000019.1:0-18740 GCA_964414235.1 uncultured Rhodothermales bacterium
CCTCGTGCACAACGTGCCCACCCTCGGCACGCTCGACGATCTGCCGGAGATCGTCGAGGAACGGCGGATCGCCGAGGTGCTGCTCGCCATGCCGTCGGCGCCGGTCCGGGTCGTGCGGCGCGTGCTGGAGGCGGCCCGCGAGGCTGGCGTCCCGAGCCGGACGGTCCCGCTCCTGTCCGACCTCGCCGCCGGCAACGTCCACATCAGCCAGGTCCGCGACGTCGACCTCGACGACCTGCTCGGGCGCGACCCGGTCCGCCTCGACGACGGGCCCATCCAGGCCTACGTGGCGGGTCGGCGCGTGCTCGTGACCGGAGCCGGCGGCTCCATCGGGTCCGAGATCGTCCGCCAGGTGGCGCGCTTCGGCGCCTCCTCGATCGTGCTGCTCGGGCGGGGCGAGAACAGCGTCTACCTCATCGACCGCGAGGTGGGGAAGCGCTGGCCACAGGTCGAGCGGCACGCCGTGATCTGCGACGTCCGGGACCGCCCCTCATTGCAGGCCGTGTTCGAGTGGTTTCGGCCGGAGGTCGTGTTCCATGCGGCGGCCCACAAACACGTGCCGCTGATGGAGGCGAACCCGAGCCAGGCCGTGCTCAACAATGTCGTCGGGACGCAGAACGTGGCCGAGCTGGCGGCCGAGTTCGACGTCGACCGGCTCGTCAACGTGTCGACGGACAAGGCGGTCAACCCGACCAACGTCATGGGCGCCTCGAAGCGGACGGCCGAGATGGTCGTCGCCCGCGTCAGCGACGGGTGCCAGTGCCGGATGGTCTCGGTTCGGTTCGGGAACGTGCTCGGCAGCCGGGGCAGCGTCGTCCCGCTCTTCCGGTCCCAGATCGCGGCCGGCGGCCCGGTGACGGTGACGCACCCGGACATGGTCCGGTACTTCATGACCATCCCCGAGGCCGCCCAGCTCGTGCTCCAGGCCGGCGCGTTCGCCGAGCCCGGCCGGGTGTTCGTCCTCGACATGGGCGAGCCGGTCAAGATCGTCGACCTCGCGCGCGACCTCATCCTGCTCTCGGGCCTGGAGCCCGGCGAGGACATCGAGATCAAATTTAGCGGGGCCCGGCCTGGCGAGAAGCTCTACGAGGAGCTCCTGCTCGACGAGGAGGGCATCATCCCCGGCCCGCACGAGAAGATCTTCGTGGCGCGCAAGGGTGCCGCCCCGGACAACTTCGACGACCGTCTGGTGGCGCTCGTCGAAGCCGCCGTCGCGGGTACGCCCGACGAGGTCCGCGAGGCGTTCCAAGACGTCGTCGAGACGTACCGGCCGGAATCGGCCGTCGGGACGGGCGAGGGGCGGGATGGGGCTGCCGTCTCGCGGCCCGCGCCGATGCCTGTCGCGTCGTCCAGCCGGTAGCGACGACGCTCTATCGCCGGCCGAGCGGGACGAGCGTCCACCGCAGGAAGGCCTGGGGCGCGAAGACGCCCGAGCGGCCGTCCTCGGCGTCGTCGATGACGAGCCCCTGGACTTGAGCCCCGATGGCGGCATCGGGAAGGACGCGCACGGCGACCGCCAGCTCGCCCGCGAGCACGCGCTGGCGGATGCCCTGGAGCGTCGGGTTCGGCGCAGGCACGGCGGTATCGGTCGACTGGAGGGGGTCGGATCCGTAGTTGAGCGTGTCCGTGTTTCGGCCGCGGACGGTGTACGTCAGCCCGCCCGTGACCTCGACGTCGCGAGCCGGGCGGACGGCGAGCTCCACGCTGAGGTCGGAGGCGTTGGGACCGGCCGGGTGCCCGAGTACGTCGCCATAATGGACAACCGCCGTCAGCGTGTCGCGGTGAGAGTAGACGTAGGGCCGGATCCGGGCGTACTCGACCCGCAGGTCGGTATTGCGGAGCCGGCCCACGCCTGGGATCCCGGGGTCGACCACCTGGGCCCCGACGACGATCCCCCACTTGCTGGTCTTGACCTCGTCGAAGAACGAGGCCGCCCGGAGCTCGTCGAGCAGCCCCTGCACGTAGACCCGGTAGCCCGGCGCGACGCGCCACGCCGTCCCGCCACCGATGAGCACGTTGTCCGGGCTGCCGAGGTCGCGCTCGACCGCCCGAAGGAGCCCGAACGGGACGATGTACGACGGCTCGAAGCCAGCCCGCCCATCGTCGTCCTTGTCGCCGTAGATGACGGACTCGAACGCCTCCATCTCGACCGGCCCCACGCGGTACGCCAGCCTGTGAAACGCGCCGTAGCGCTGGCCGACGACGCCGCTCCGGTCGTTCTCGCCCCGCGCCCTCGGATCGAGAAACCGGGCCTGGATGGCCTGAAACGAAATCGGCCCGACATCCAGCAGCAGCTGGACGTGATCGTATTCCGTGGCGTAGTCGCTCAGGAACAGGCTGCCCGAGGCGAAGCCCCAGCGGTTTCGATCCCGCCCGGCCCGGACTTCGACGAACCGGTCGCGGTAGCCGACCATCCCGACCGCGCGGAGGTAGTCGTAGGTGGGGTCAGGCGAGCCTGAGGTCAAGGCGTACCCGAGACGAGGCGCGGTTCGCCGCTGCGTCGGGCCGAGCGGGACGTGCGACTGATTCTCCGTCACCCGGAACTCGCCGAAGAATCGGCCCACCTGACCCGCCGCCCGCAACCCGCGTCCGAACGTCCAGGCCGAGCCCGTCTCAGTCCCGGATCGGTTGATGAGGGCCGGCCCGCCCGTAAGATCGACCAGCGGCGAGGCTTCGAGCGCGTAGTCGTGGCCCGAGGTTGCGAGGAACGAGCGGCCGTTGGGGTAGAGCGGTATCGCGGATGCCGTCCGCGCCCCGAGAAGACCCGCCGTCGTCCGCCCGAGGTAGGCGTCGAGGAGCTGGCGGTCGATGGTGCTCAGAGTCGGCTCCGTCGCATCGAGCGAGTCGAGGAGGGCGAGGGCCCGCCGGGTGTTGAACGGCTGCGCACCGGGATCGAAGCCGGGAAGACGGCCGAGCGCATGCTGGCGAAGAACAAACCGCTCCAGAGGCGACTCGATCTGGAGAAGCCCCTCCGTCTGGGCAGCAGCGGGAGCGACAAGGAGCAGCAGCAGCAGAACACGCATGAGGCAGGCGCGAGGAAGACGAGCCCGATGGTACGCCCGCTCGTCGCCCCCCTGCGCTCGGTCGGACACTCGCCGTATCCCCGGCTCGGCTTCGAGCGCATGAGGTGACTGGCCATGTTGACCGCCAGCGCGATGTCCGAAGCGAGCGGACCGCACCCGGTGGACCGGTCAAGCCCACTCGAACTCCTCGCGGGTGCGGTCTCCGCAAGGCGCCCGACCGTACGTTTCGGAAGTTCGCTGACGCACTCCGATGTCTTCCAAGAACGCAACGATCCACGACGTCGCGACCCGCTCGGGGGTCTCGATCGGGACCGTCTCGGCCGTCCTCAACCGGAAGAAGACCGTCAGTGAGGAGACGCGCAAGCGGGTCCTGCAGGCGATCTCGGACCTCCAGTACCGTCCGAGCGCGGCGGCCCGGCGTCGCCTCCAGCCGACGACCGCCAAGAGCATCGGGCTCATCGTCAAGGAAGTCGGCAACCCGTACTTCGCCGACATCATCTTCGGCGTGCAGGAGGCCGCCCGCGAGCACGGCTACCAGGTGCTGGTGGGCCACACCGAGCGGAGTTGCGAGCTCGAGCAGCGGCTCACGGAGCTCCTCGTGGCGAAGGACGTCAACGGCCTCATCATCAACCCGCTCCTCGACGACAAGGGCGACCTCCCCCACCTCTCTGAGGTGCTCTGGACCAACGTCCCGCTCGTGCTGATCGAGGGCCTGCGCGGCATCCGCACGGGCATGGTCGACGTCGACAACGTGGCCGCAGAACGGGAGGTCGTCGAGCATCTCCTCGGGCTGGGCCACCGACGGATCGTCCACTTCGCGGGGCCGCGGTATTCGGCGCACAGCGCGGAGCGGATCGAAGGGTTCCGAGCGGCCCTCCACGAGAGCCCGCTCGGCGAGAACGACCCCGTCGTGCTCCACGCCGGCGCCAGCCTGGAGGACGGCTACCGGGCTGGGCTGGCGTACGACTGGAACCCGGGCGACGGCCGCCCGACGGCCGTCACGTGCTACAACGACCTCGTCGCGATCGGCGTCCTGCGGGCGCTCCGTGAGCGCGGCCTCCGCGTCCCCGAGGACGTCTCCGTCGTCGGGTTCGACGACATCGACATGGCGAGCTACCTCAGCGTCCCTCTGACGACGGTCCGGATGCCGCGGCGCGAGATCGGGCGTCGGTCTACGGAGATGCTCATCCGGGCCATTGAGGCCGCCGGGGCGGCGACGCCCGAAACGGTCTTCCTGGAGACCGAACTGGTGGTCCGCGCCTCGACGGCGGCGCCCGCGGCCTGAGCTGCAGAGGGGTCGCTACGACGCGGCCCCCGCCGGGACGAACTGGATCACGCCGTATGTCCCGCGCGTCCGCCAGCCGGGCTCGGCCGCGTCGAGCGCCTGACACCGTTCGGCCTCGACCCCGACGAGCGTGTCGCTCTTGATGGTCCGGAGCGCCAGCAGCGGCGCGGGGAACGGCCCGACGGCGTCGGCGAGTGTCGCATCGGGGGGCCAGAGGGCGTCGTTCGTGGCCCGGCGGTAGTTGGCGTCGCCCTTGAGGACGACGAGGCTAGCGCCCCGGAACGCCCGCTCCAGCCTCGGTGGAAGGTCCCAGACGCAGCGTGGCGTGTTCCAGAAGTAGTCCGGCACGACGCGGAGCGCACCGTCCGCCATCGACTGGCGGAGGCGGCCGGCGAGGGCCGACGGCGCCCCGCCGCGGTCGGCCATGAGGTCGAGCAGCGCGTGGATGTCCGCGACGACGGCGTCGCTGACGAGGACCGGGAGGGCCTTGACATGGAGCACGACGCGCGTCGCCAGCCGCTCGCGGAGAAGCCGATCGACGAGGACGTAGTCGAGGGCCTGCTCCGTCCCCGCATTATCCATCACGACGTGGACCGTGCCGGGCGCCGACGAGCGGAGCGCGAGCGCGGCGGCCTCGGTGTGGTCGGTGAGCAGGTGGTCTTCGTGGGCCGCCGTTCCCTGGGCGGCGCTCGCGGCGATGCTGAGGTCGAGACGGTTTCCCCACAGGGCGCGCCGGAAAGCCCGAGCCACGGCGCCCTCCCCCCCCTCGTCGTCGAGGCCTTCCGCCAGCGCGTCCCAGAGCGCGCCGGACGTCATCTCGTCGCGCTTAATGGGGGAGAAGGGATCCCGTCCGAGATCGAGGTAGCGGGCCGCATCCATCGCCATGCGATAGGCGAAGTACTCGGCGAAGAGCCACTCCGTATTCAGCCAGGTCTCACCGTCGTGGTCGGCGCGGAGCGGGCCCCACAGATCGGCGTCCGGGGCGAGGTCGAGGTGCGGGAGAGGAGCGTCGGCGGCGATCTCGTCCGCCAACTGGCGGAGGCCCTCGGCGAGGGTCGGGGCGTCGGCGTTGCGCTCGGCAGTCTCGCGCAGCAGGCGTGGCACGCGCTCCTGCATCGAGACGTGGGCGAACGGGTTCGACCCATCGGTACGGACGGCGGGGGGACGGAGCATCGGGTCAGGGGGCGACTCGTCCAAGCTATCCCACCCGCCCGACTCGGAGCGGGCACCCAGCCGCCTGAACGCCGATTAAAACGTTTCACTTCATCGCCCCTCCTCCTCTATCTTCCGGCCCGCCCCCCCGATCTCGCATGACTACCCTCGCCGTCATCGTCGGCAACCGCGGGTTTTTCCCGGACCATCTCTGCCTGGAAGGCCGCCGGGTCATCCTCGACGTTCTGGAGGCCCAGGGCATCCGCGCCATCCTCCCCCCGGTCGAGGCGACCAACAACGGCGCCATCGAGACGCTCGACGAGGCCCGGCTGGCGGCCGACCTCTTCAAGGCCCACCGCGACGAGATCGACGGCGTCCTCGTCACGCTCCCCAACTTCGGCGACGAGCGGGCCATCGCGAACACGATCCGGTGGTCCGGACTCGACGTGCCGGTGCTGGTCCACGCCTTCCGCGACAGCGCCGAGCGGATGGGAATTACGTGGCGCCGCGACAGCTTCTGCGGCAAGATGTCGGCGTGCAACAACCTCCACCAGTACGGCATCGGGTACTCGCTGACGAGCCTCCACACGATGGACCCCGAGAGCGAGGCGTTCGCGGCCGACCTCCGCCGGTTCGCCGCCGTCTGCCGAACGGTCAACTCGCTCCGGAGCGTCCGCCTCGGCCAGATCGGCGCCCGTCCGGCCGCCTTCAACACGGTCCGGTACAGCGAGAAGCTGTTCGAGCGGGCCGGCATCTCGGTCGAGACGCTCGACCTCTCGGAGTTGCTCGGCTGGATCAAGCGCCTCGGCGACGACGAGCAGCCCGTCAGGGACAAGCTCGACGAGATCACCGCCTACACGCGGACGGGCGGGATCCCGCAGGAGAGTCTCGTCAAGATGGCCAAGCTGGGCGTCGTCGTGGACCGCTGGATGGCCGACATGGGGCTGGCGGCGACGGCCATCCAGTGCTGGACGTCGATCGAGGAGTTCTACGGCGTCGTCCCGTGCACGTGCATGTCGATGATGAGCAACAACCTCATGGCGAGCGCCTGCGAGGCCGACATCGCCGGGGTCGTGAGCATGTACGCGCTCCAGCAGGCCTCGGGCCGGCCGGCCGCGCTCCTCGACTGGAACAACAACTACGGCGACGAGCCCGACAAGGGCGTCGTGTTCCACTGCTCGAACCTCCCGAAGGCGTTCATGGCTACGGAGGAGCGGATGGACTACCAGGAGATCATCGCCGGCTCCGTCGGCAAGGAGAACACGTACGGGACCATTGTCGGCCAGATCACGCCCGGCCCGTTCACCTACTGCCGCGTCTCGACCGACGACTACAGTGGGGCCATCCAGGCCTATGCCGGCGAGGCTCGCTTCACCGACGACCGTCTCGACACGTTCGGCGGGTACGGCGTGTTCGAGGTCCCGCGGATGCAGCAGCTCCTGGCAACCATCTGCCGCAACGGGTTCGAACACCACGTCGCCGCGACCCGCGCCGAGGTGGCCGACGTGCTCCGGGAAGCGTTCACGACGTACCTCGGCTGGGCCACCTACGTCCACGGCGACATCCAGCCGGTCTCGGGCGACCTCTACGCCCGCGGCGCAGCCCACACCGTGCAGGCCGCGCCCGTCACCGCGGTCCCCGCCTAGCATGGGCGCCCGCCATTTCGCGCTCGGGCTCGACTACGGGACCAACTCGGTCCGCGCCCTCGTCGTGGACGTGGCAACGGGCGAGGAGGTCGGTACGAGCGTGGTCGACTATCCGTCGGGCCGGGCGGGGATCCTGCTGGAGCCGCATGAGCCGGACCTCGCGCGGCAGAACCCGCAGGACTACCTCGACGGGCTGGCGGCCAGCGTCCGCGGCGCCCTCGATGCCGCGTCTGGAGCGGACGGCTTCGACCCGGCCCGCGTGATCGGCATCGGCGTCGACACGACGGGGTCGACCCCGATGCCCGTCGACGCGGAGGGCCAGCCGCTCGCCTTCGACCCACGGTTCGCGGACGACCTCGCCGCTTTCGTGTGGCTGTGGAAGGACCACACGGGCCACGCCGAGGCGGCCGAGATCACGGCCACGGCCCGCGCGATGCGCCCGGCGTACCTCGCGACCTGCGGCGGGACGTACTCCTCGGAGTGGTTCTGGTCGAAGCTCCTCCGCTGCGCGCGCGTGGCGCCCGACGTGTTCGAGGCCGCGCACACGTGGGTCGAGCACGCCGACTGGATGCCGGCCGTCCTCACCGGCACGGACCACCCGGACCGCCTCCGGCGCGGCATCTGCGCGGCCGGCCACAAGGCCATGTTCCACGCGGACTGGGGCGGCTACCCGGACGCCGAGTTCCTCGCGGCGCTCGACCCGCGCCTCGCCCGCGTCCGCCAGTCGCTGCCAGACGTGGCGTACAACGCCGCGGAGGCTGTCGGCGGCCTCACGGCCGAGTGGGCCGAGCGGCTGGGGCTCCAGGCCGGCATCCCCGTCGCCACGGGCGCCTTCGACGCCCACCTCGGCGCCGTCGGGTCCGGCATTGCGCCGGGCACGCTCGTCAAGATCATCGGGACCTCGACGTGCGACCTGATGGTGACGCCGCTCGACGCCGAGCTGGCGGACGTGCCGGGGCTCTGTGGGATCGTCCCCGAGTCGGTCGTGCCGGGCCAGTACGGACTGGAAGCCGGGCAGTCGGCCGTCGGCGACATCTTCAACTGGTGGACCGCGGCCGTCGGCGGCGACCACGCGGCGCTGACGACCGAGGCGGAGCGCCTCCGGCCCGGCGAGAGCGGGCTGCTCGCGCTCGACTGGCACAACGGAAACCGGACAGTCCTCGTGGACCAGCGCCTGACCGGGCTCGTCCTCGGCCTCACGCTCCACACGACGGCAGCCGAGGTCTACCGGGCGTTCGTCGAGGCGACGGCATTCGGGGCGCGCGTCATCATGGAGCGCTACGAAGAGGTCGGCGTGGCCGTCGAGCGGATCGTCAACTGCGGTGGCATCTCGGCCAAGAACGCGATGGTGATGCAGATCTACGCCGACGTGATGGGCCGGCCGGTGATGATCTCGCGGAGCACCCAGACGTGCGCGCTCGGGGCGGCGATGGCGGGCGCCGTCGTCGCGGGCGTCGAGGCAGGCGGGCACGACACGTTCGCCTCAGCCGTCGAGGCGATGACGGGCGTGCAGGCGCGCGTGTTCGAGCCGAACGAGGCGGCCCGGACCGCCTACGACCGGGTCTTCTCCATGTACCGCCAGCTCCACGACGCTTTCGGCCGACCTGGAACCGCTTCCGATGTGGCGAACGTGATGAAGGACCTGCTCGACCTCCGCGACGCCGTCCGTGGGAGCGAGCCCGCAGCGCACGAGGCCGCGTCCGTCGAAGCCGCCGCGCACGACGCATGAGCCTCGCGGACCTCAAGCGCGCCGTCTGGCAGGCCAACCGCGACCTCGTGAGCGCGGGCCTCGTCGTGCTCACGTGGGGGAACGCAAGCGGCGTGGACCGCGAGACCGGCGTGCTCGTCATCAAGCCGAGCGGCGTCGCCTACGACGCGCTCGGGCCGGACGGCATGGTGGTCGTGGACCTGGAGACGGGCGAGGCCGAGGGCGACCTCCGCCCGTCGTCCGACACACCGACGCACCTCCACCTGGTCCGCACCTTTCCTGAGATCGGCGGCGTCGTCCACACGCACTCGGCGAAGGCCGTCGCGTGGGCGCAGGCCGCGCGCGCGCTCCCCTGCTTCGGGACGACCCACGCCGACCACTTCCATGGCCCCGTCCCGGTCACGCGCCCGCTGACGACCGCCGAGATCCGCGATGCCTACGAGCATCACACGGGCGTCGTGATCGCCGAGGCCGTCCACCAGTCGAGCGGCGGGCCGCTGGCGGTGCCGGCCGCTCTCGTCGCCGGGCACGGGCCGTTCGCGTGGGGCCCGACGGTCGCGAAGGCCGTCGAGAACGCGATTGCGCTCGAAGCCGTCGCCGCGATGGCGCTCGACACGCTGGCGCTCGATGCCGCGTGCGGCCCGCTGGCGGCCGCGCTCCACGACAAGCATTTCCTCCGCAAGCACGGCGCGTCGGCATACTACGGGCAACCCACATCCGCGTCGTAACCTATCCGAGGATAGCCTCTCCTTCTCTCACCCACGCCTCGTATGACCCCGCTCGACTGGTCCATCATCGGCCTCTATTTCCTCGTCATCGTCGGGATCGTGTGGTGGTCCTCGCGACGGACGGCGACGACGACGGACTACTTCCTGGCCGGCCGCGACGTCGGCTGGTTCGCCGTCGGCGCATCGCTGTTCGCCTCGAACATCGGAAGCGAGCACATTGTCGGGCTGGCGGGCGGCGGGGCCAACAACGGGATGGCACAGGCCCACTGGGAGCTCCACGCCTGGATCATGATCCTGCTGGCGTGGGTGTTCGTGCCGTTCTACTACCGCTCGGGCGTGTTCACGATGCCCGAATTCCTGGAGCGCCGGTTCGACGCCCGCAGCCGCTGGGTTCTGTCGATCGTCTCGCTCGTGGCGTACGTGTTCACGAAGGTCTCGGTGACCGTCTACGCCGGCGCCCTCGTGTTCCGGACGCTCCTGCCGGACACGTTCGGCACGCCCGACAACGCCTTCTGGGTCGGCGCCTTCACGACGGTCGTCCTGACCGGCATCTATACGGTCCTCGGCGGGCTCCGAGCCGTCGTCTACACCGAGGTGCTCCAGACGGGCCTGCTCCTGCTGGGCTCGCTGTTCATCACCATCTTCGGGCTCGACCTCCTCGGCGGGTGGGGCGAGCTCCAGGCCATCGCGGCCCAGCACGCCGAGCGGTTCTCGCTGTGGCGCCCGAACTCGGACCCGACGTTCCCGTGGCTCGGCGTCATGATCGCCTCGCCCATCATCGGCATCTGGTACTGGTGCACCGACCAGTACATCGTGCAGCGGACGCTCGCGGCCCGGTCGCTCACCGACGCCCGGCGCGGGGCCATCTGGGGCGGCTTCCTCAAGGTGTGGCCCGTGTTCATCTTCCTCATCCCGGGCATGATCGGGTACGCCCTCTACGAGAAGGGGCTGATGACGCTGCCGCCCGGCCCCGACGGCCAGGGCGTCGTCGGCGACATGGTGTTCCCGACGATGGTGGCCCAGCTGCTGCCGGTCGGCCTGCGCGGGCTGGTGGTCGGCGGGTTGCTCTCGGCGCTCATGTCGTCGCTGGCGTCGCTGTTCAACTCGTGCGCGACGCTGTTCACCGTCGACATCTACGAGAAGCTGCGGCCGGGACGGCCCCAGGCCGAGCTCGTGCGTGTCGGGCGACTGGCGACGGGAGTCGTCGTGTTCTTCGGCATCCTGTGGATCCCGATCATGAAGGTCGTGGCCGAGGGCAACGCCGGGCTCTACGACTACCTCCAGAACGTCCAGGGCTTCCTGGCCCCGCCGATCACGGCCGTGTTCCTGCTCGGGCTCGGGAGCAAGCGGATCACGCCGAGTGGCGCCTTCTACGGCATGCTCATCGGGTTCGTCCTCGGCATGGTCAAGCTGACCGTCCAGACGCTCGTCCAGAGCGGGGCCATGTCGTCCGAGGGTGCCATCGGCGCGTTCGGCGCCTTCAACGGCTACTACTACGCCGGCGTCCTCTTCGTCATCAGCGCCGTGCTGATGATCGCCATCTCGGCCGTGACGCAGCCGCGCGAGGAAGCCTCGATCCGCGGTCTCACATTCGGGTCACTCACGCCCGAGGAGCGGGCCGAAAACCGGGCCAGCTGGGGCACGGCCGACCTCATCGGCACGGTCGTCGTGCTCGGCCTCGTCGCCGGCGTCTACCTCTACTTCTCCTTCTGGATCTGATGCGCTCCGCTCTTCTCGCCCTCTCGCTCCTGCTCGCCGCCTGCGCCGACGACGCTCCCCCCATGGACGCCACCGCCCCCGCTACCACCACCGCCAGCGGCGTCACGTCCGAGCCATTCGGGACGATGCCGGACGGTACGGAAGCCACCCTCTACACGCTCACGAACGCCTCCGGCGCCAGCGTCAGCGTGACCAACTACGGCGGCATCGTCACGTCGATCCGGGTCCCCGACCGCGACGGGACGCTCGCCGACGTCACTCTGGGGTTCGACTCGGTCGAGGGCTACACGTCGGAGGCGTACCGGAACGCGCTCCCGTACTTCGGCGCCATCATCGGCCGCTACGGGAATCGGATCGCCAACGCCCGCTTCGAGCTCGACGGCGAGACGTACCCGCTGGCGGCCAACAACGGCGCGAACCACCTCCACGGCGGCGAGGTCGGCTTCGACGGGGTGATGTGGGCCGCCGAGCCGGTCGATGGCGCGACGGCCCTGCGCCTCACGCGGACGAGCCCGGACGGCGAGGAGGGCTACCCGGGGACGCTAGACGTGACGGTCACCTATACGCTCACCGACGACGACCGCCTCGTGGTCGACTACGAGGCCACAACCGACGCGCCGACCGTCGTCAACCTGACCAACCACACGTACTTCAACCTGACCGGGGACCCGACGAACACCATCCTCGACCACCAGCTCCAGATCCGCGCCGACACCTTCACGCCGGTCGACGCCGGGCTCATCCCGACGGGCGAGGTCCGCCCGGTCGAGGGCACGCCGTTCGACTTCCGCCAGCTTACGGTCATCGGCGAGCGAATCGACGCGGACGACGAGCAGATCGGCTTCGGGCCGGGCTACGACCACAACTGGATGCTCCAGCGCGCGGGCGACGGGCTCGTCGAGGCCGCACGTGTCGTCGAGCCGACGACGGGCCGCGTGCTCGTGGTCGAGACGACGGAACCGGCGCTCCAGTTCTACGCCGGCAACTTCCTCGACGGCTCGATCACGGGCAAGGGCGGCGTGGCCTACGCGCGGCGAACCGGCTTCTGCCTGGAGACCCAGCATGCGCCGGACTCGCCCAACCAGCCTGCCTTCCCGTCGACGGTTCTCCGGCCGGGCGAGACGTACCGCTCGCAGACGGTCTACGCGTTCCGCACCGAGGGATGAGCCGTCAGCGCACGACGGTGAGGGCGCGCGTCCGTGTCGCGCCCCCATCGTCGACGCGGACCCGGTAGACGCCGGCCGCCAGCCCGGCGAGGTCGATCTCGACCCGGTGCGCTCCGGCCAGCCGGGTGCCGAGATCGAGCGAGCGGACCGTCCGCCCGAGCGCGTCGACCACGCCGACCGTCACCCGGCGCGACGTCGCCAGCGTGAAGGAGACGGTCGCCGCCCCGGTCGACGGGTTGGGCTCGACCGACTCGATGTCGAGCCCGGGACTGGCGGAGCCGCTCGACGTGGACGTTCCCCCTCTGAGCGCGAGCCGGTACACGCCCGGCCCGGAGGTGATGTAGAGCGCGTCATCCGGACCGAACGCGACGTTGGTAGTCTGCCCTGGCACGTCGACCACGTCGAGCGTCGTCCCGTCCGAGGCGAACACCCAGACGCCGCGCGGCCCGGCCACGTAGAGACGGCCTTCCGCGTCCACCACCAGGCCGTCCGCCGCGTCGACGGCCATGCCGCCCGTGAGCCGGGCGAACTGGCGCCGGTTCGAGATCGCGCCGTCGGCGAGGTCGTAGGCCTCCACCGTCCGCTGGTCCGACGTGGTAACGTAGAGAGTCGCAAGATCAGGAGAGAACCCGACGCCGTTGGGCTGGTGGAGGTCGGAGGCGAGCAGCGTCAGGGTGCCGTCCGAGGCGAGGCGATAGAGGCCGGTGAAGCCCACCTCCGACGGCCGCCCCTCCAGCCCCCACGTCGGGTCCGTGAAGTAGATCGACCCATCGGGATGCAACGCGAGGTCGTTCGGGCTGTTGAGCGCCTGACCGTCGTAGGCAGCGACGAGGCCTGTCTCCGAGCCGTCCGGTTCGCGGCGGGCGAGACGGCGCGCGCCGTGCTGGGCGAGCAGGAGCCGCCCGTCGGCATTGAGCGCCAGCCCGTTGCTCTTCTGCGACGGCTGGATCTCGACCGTCACGCCGTCACCAGGCGTCCACCGATAGACGGTGTTGGCCGGAATGTCGCTGAAGAGGAGCCCGCCATCGACCCAGACGGGCCCTTCGGTGAACTGGAAGCCGCCGGCGATCTGCTCGGGCTCGGCGCCCGCGGGAATGGGCGACTGGGCCGCGACAGCGAGGGGCAGCGCGAGACAGAGAGTAGCGAGTCGGAATCCCATAGAATCGAGAGGTTAGAGGCCGCTGAATGAGCTGAACCCGCCGTCGACCGGGATCACGGCGCCGGTGACGAACGAGGCCGCGTCGCTACACAGCCACACGACCGCGCCCTGGAGCTCCTCCGGCTCGCCGAACCGGCCGGCCGGCGTCTGCGCCAGAATGGTCTCGGCCCGCGCGGTGTACGAGCCGTCGTCGTTGAGGAGCACGGCCCGGTTCTGCGTGGCGATGAAGAACCCCGGCGCGATGGCGTTGACGCGGACGCCCGGCGCCCCGCGGCGCGCCACGTCCACCGCCAGCCACCGCGTCACGTTGTCGATGGCCGCCTTCGCCGCCGAGTAGCCCATGACGCCGCTGATGGCCGACATCGCTGCCATCGACGAGATGGTCACAATGCTGCCCGACCCCACCTCCGCCATCGCCTCGCCGAAGACGAGCGTCGGGTAGACGCTGGCGTGGAGGTTCAGGCGGACAACCTCGTCGAACGCGTCGAAGGGGAGCCCGAAGACGGGGCCGTTGTCGGTCCGCGCCCGCGCCACGTTGCCGCCCGCCGCGTTGACGAGAGCATCCACCCGCCCCCACTCGCTCAGAAGCGTGTCTTTCGCGGCGCGGAGGCTGTCCTCGTCGAGCGCGTCGGCGACGAGCGGAAGGGCCTCGGCGCCCGACTGGCGGAGCGTCTCGCAGGCGGCCTCGGCCTTCTCGGCGTTCCGCCCGAGGAGGGCGACCCGAGCGCCGGCCTCGGCGAGCCCCCGGGCCATGCTGAATCCGAGCGTGCCGTAGCCCCCGGTGACGACGGCCACACGGCCGGTGAGGTCAAACGACAGCATCAGTTTCCGGGGGCGTACGGGAAGCGGAGCGCTTCGTAGTCGGCGAGCGCGTGCTCGGGAGGCGCGTAGCCCTCCGGCAGCGGACGCTGCGCGATCGTCTGGAAGTAGGCGAGACTGGCGTCGCGCCACCACTGGGCCTCGGCCTCCTGGATCGCGAGGCTCTGCGCGACGCTCGCGAACCGCTCGGAGTCCACATACGCCTCCAGTCCCGCCCACGTCGCGCGCATCTGGCGGACCTCCTCGACGCCGTGCGTGTAGCGGACGACCAGCTCGTCCCAGAGCGTTCGGCCCGAGTCCATCTCGTAGTCCCAGGGCAGGTGGTGGAACCAGAGGAGCAGCTCTTCTGGCGTCGTCTCCGGGTCCTCGAAGCGCGCCGCCAGCGGGGCGGCGTACTGGCTCACGGCATTGCTGCCGGTGCTCGTCCGGTCGAAGCCGATGCCCTCGGCGTCGGCCCGGTGGTAGTAGGTCGGGTTCCACTCCGGGCGCGGCAGGTCGCCGACCCACGGGCCGGGGCCGTAGTGGTGACCCGTCGCCATGAGGTGGTGGAGCCCCAGCGGCGTCATGTAGTCGACGACGGCCTCGCGCGAGCCCATCATCATCGCCACGACGGGCTCCAGAAAGGCGGGGTCAGCGGTGAATGTCTGGGCCACCCACTCGCGGGCGACGGCCTCGGCGCCGAGCCCCGGGTCCCAGGCAAGCCGACCGAAGGCGTACCAGTTGGCCTGGTCGAAGATGGTGCCCGACCAGTTCCGGTCGGAGCCGACGTTCGAGACGCCGGCCATGCCGGTGTGGGAGTAGGCGTGGAGGTCGCCGTCGATCACGCGGGCGACGGGCGAGCCGGGACCGTCGGCGTAGGTGTCGGCGCCGAGGACTTCCTCCCACATCGTCCCGAGGTAGGCGAGGTGCGTGCCCTGGCCGAGGTACTCCTTCGTGATCTGGAGCTCCATCATCAGCGGCGTCTCCGGCATCGCCCCGAACAGCGGGTGGAAGGGCTCGCGCGGCTGGAAGTCGATGGGCCCGTTCTTGACCTGGACGAGCACGTTGTCGCGGAACTGGCCGTCGAGCGGGCCGAACTCGTTGACGGCCTGCTTGGCGCGGTCCGTGTCGTCCTCGGCCGAGTAGACGAACGCGCGCCACATCACCACGCCGCGGTCGCCGAGCGCGTCCGCCAGCAGGTTGGCGCCGTCGGCGTGGGTCCGGCCGTACTCCTGCGGACCGGGCTGGCCCTCCGAGTTGGCCTTGACGAGGAAGCCGCCGAAGTCGGGCACGTAGGCGTAGATCTCGTCGGCCTTGGCCGCCCACCAGGCGCGGACGGCCGGGTCGAGCGGGTCGGCCGTGTCGAGCCCGCCGATCTCGACGGGCGCGCTGAAGCGGGCCGTGAGGTAGACGCGGATGCCGTAGGGACGAAACACATCGGCCAGCGCCTTCACCTTTGCCAGGTACAGCGGCGTGAGAACGAGCGCGTTCGCGTTCACATTCGTCAGGACCGTCCCGTTGATCCCGAGCGAGGAGTTGGCGCGGGCGTAGTCCGTGTAGCGCGGGTCGACGAGGCCCGGGAGCCGGTGCCAGTCCCAGAGCGACTGGCCGGCGTAGCCGCGCTCGACGGTCCGGTCCAGGTTGTCCCAGTGGTTGAGGACGCGGAGGCCGAGCGCGGGCGCCTCCCGGAGGTCAAGCTCGTCGAGCGACTGGCGGGTCTGGAGCAGGCGGAGGAAGCGGAACGCGCCGTAGAGCACACCGACGTCCGCATTGGCCGCGATGACCGTCGCGCGGTGCCCGTCGATCTCGACGCTCCGGATGAGGAAGCCCTCGTCCCCGAGCCCGCTGAGATCGAGCTCCAGCTCGGCGATGAGGGGCGAGGACACTGGCGTCCCGATCACGACGGCGCCGTCGGCCGTGACCCGGTCGAACGCCGCGACGCCGGTGTCGAGCAGCCCGTCCAGCCCGCGTACCAGCTCGTCGCGCGCCGCCCGTAGCATCGGCGAGGCGCGCTCCAGGATCACCTGGCTCGCGTGCGCCCGGTACGTCGCGCGCCACTCGGCCCCGACGGGATCGTAGCGGAGCCAGAGACGGTAGCCGTCGTCGGCGCGAGCCGCGCTGGCGGCGACCGCCAGCAGGACGAGGAGGGCACGGCGAAGACGAAGCATGAAGCGGAGGAAGACGCGGGGCGGCAGGTTCGGTGGTCCTTCGCACCCGGTGCGGACTTACAGTGGGACGTCAGGCGTGCGGTCGTCGTCGGGGTCGGCCCAGCGGTCGTTGGGAATGAGGGGCGTCCAGCCGGGACGGAGCGGGTCCTGGTCGTAGGGGTACGTCCCGAGCCGCAGGTAGAGCTCGTGGTACTCGGCCAGCTTGTCGCGGTCGAGCGTGACGCCGAGGCCGGGGGCCGTGGGCACGGCGATGGCGCCGTCTTCGTAGACCATCTTCCCGCCCTCGATGATGTCGTCGGCGAGGTGGTGGTAGTGAGCGTCGGCGGCGAACGTGAGGTTGGGGAGGACGGCGCCGAGGTGGAGCATCGTCGCGAGCTGGATGCCGAGCTCGCCGGACGAGTGGACGGCCACGCCGAGCTGGAACGTCTCGCACACGCCGGCCGCCTTGATGCATTGCCGGATGCCGCCCCAGAACGTCGTGTCCAGCAGGATCACGTCGACCGCCGTGCAGAGGGCGTTGGCCGAGAGCTGCTCGAAGTTGACGACGACCGTGTTCGTCGCCAGCGGCATCGGCACCTTCTCGCGCACGCGCCGCATCCCGTGGAGCCCATACACCGGGTCCTCGAAGTAGTCGTTGCGGATGTCGGCGATCTGCTGCCCGAACCACATCGCCTGCTCGGCCGACCAGACGCCGTTGGGATCGAAGCGGAACGTGTCGCCGGGAAGCGACTCGGCCAGGGCCCGATAGGCCTCCAACTCGACCTCGGGCGCGAACACGCCGCCCTTCAGCTTGTGCGTCGTGAACCCGTGCTCCGCCTTCAGCCACCGCGCCTCGTCGATCAGCTGGTCCACCGTGCGGACCTCGCCGGTCCCATCCAGCGGGTGCGGGTAACGGAAGAAGAGATACGCCGCGAATGGGACGCGGTCGCGGAGCCGGCCGCCGAGAATCTCGGAGACCGGAACGCCCCACTTCTGCCCGAGCAGATCCAGGCAGGCGAACTCGAGGGCCGCCATCACCTGCGTCCGGTTGTTGTAGAGCGAGGCCGTCGGGTTCGAGATGGCGAACCGGAGCTCCTCAATCCGCGCAGGATCGCGCCCGACAAGAACCGACCGGATGCCCTCGAAGGCGGCCACGGCGCTCTCGCCTCCACCGCCCATCTCGCCCAAGCCCACCAGTCCCGCGTCCGTTTCGACCTCGACGATGGTCCGGACGAACCGTCCCCAGTGAGTCCCGTTCGCGTGGCGGAGCGGCGCCCGGAGCGGCACCGTCACCGGCGTCACGCGGATGTCGGTGATGCGCATCCCGCTGCCGGTCGTGCCGAGAGTGGAGGGAGCGGGGGCGGGGACGGTGGAAGACACGGAGTTAGTCAGCCTCGGCGGCGGCGAGCACGGCGGCGAAGGCGGGCTTCGGGCGGCCGTCACGGTCGAACAGGAGCGGATGGTTCGTCCGGCCGGGGATCGGGAAGTTGTTCTTCCACGAGTCCCCATCGGTGACGCCCCAGAACGTCACGCGCGAGATGGAATCGGCGTGGGCGAGGAAAACCCGGAACAGGTCGGCGTAGCGGTCCGCCAGCGCCTGCTGGACGGCGGGCGGCAGGCCGTCGGGGTACGGGTCGAGGCCAGCGCCCCCCTCCTCGCGCCGGCTCACGTCGGCCGACTGGCTGCCGCGATCGGGGAGGACGTCGACCTCCAGCTCGGTCACCATCACGGACCCGACCTGGGCCAGCGTCTGGATCGTCGAGTCGAGCTGCGCCACGGTCGGCCATTCCATGTTGACGTGCGTCTGCGTGCCGATGCCTGTGACGCGGACGCCGGCCTCCTGGAGTCCTCGGACGAGCCGGACGGCGCCCTCGCGCTTCGGCCGGTTCTCGAGCGAGTAGTCGTTGTAGTAGAGCTCGGCATCGGGGTCAGCCTCGTGGGCGAAGCGGAAGGCGTGCTGGAGGTAGTCGTCGCCGATGATGCGGCGCCAGGGCGAGTCGCGGAGCGTGCCGTCCTCGTTCAGCGCCTCGTTCACCACGTCCCACCCGTCCACGCGCCCGCGGTAGCGCCCGACGACGGTCTTGATGTGGTCCTCCATGCGCGCCAGGAGCGCCTCGCGCGCGAGCGGGTCGCCGTTCTCGTCCTGGAACACCCAGCGCGGCGTCTGGCTGTGCCAGACCAGCGTGTGCCCGAGGAGCCACTGACCGTG
>CAYPVZ010000020.1:0-18593 GCA_964414235.1 uncultured Rhodothermales bacterium
GGTGTGGGCGCCCCACGTCATCGGGGCGCTCGTCCAGAACCTCCGCCAGGCCTTCGACCTCGTCGTCGTCGACACGCCGGCGGCGCTGGCCTCGGCCAACGCCACGCTCCTCGCGCCGCACGCCGACGCCGCCCTCCTCGTCGCCGAGGCCGACAAGACCGACGTCGACGCCCTGACGCAGGTCGCCACCGAACTGGCGAGCGTCGGGCTCACGCGGGTCGGAGCGGTCCTCAACCGGTTCGACGCCGGCTCGGCCGTCGGCTACAAGAAGACCGTCGGCGCCCGCCACGCGGCGCACGGGCGGGACTGACCGAATTCCCTCTCCACCACCCCCATGCGTCTCCTCCTCCTCGCCGGGCTGGCCCCGGTTCTCCTCGCCAGCGCCGCGTTCGCGCAGACTGATCCCTACGGCCGTCCGTCCGGCGACGACCGCCCCGTGACCCGGATCGGGCAGAGCGAGCAGACCGTCTCGAACGCGCCGGGCTACTACCGGCACCACGTGCCCGGCGAGGCCACCATTCAGGTGCAGGTCGAGGGCGCGGTCCTCAGCCCCGGCCTCTACGAGATCGCCGACGAGACCGACCTCCGTCAGTTGCTCGCGCTGGCAGGCGGCCCGCAGGTCTCGATCCGCGACGTGCAGAGCGACCGCCGCGTCGAGCTCCGGCTGATCCGTCCTGGCATCGGCCTCGTCTATGGCGCGACGCTGGCGGACGCGGCAGCCAACCCCGACGTGATCCCGCCGCTGCGCCACGACGACGCGCTGCTCGTCGAGGTCGTCGACAAGCGCCGGTTCGGGTGGCAGGACGCGGCGACGCTGATCGGCGCGGCCGGGACGGTCGCGTTCCTGGTCCAACTCCTCGGCGGCAACTAGGACGACCACGTGGGCGGCTGGCGACGCTCGTCGCCCGCATGCCGCGGGGCCCCGCTCATGAGTACCGCCTCCGACCGTCAGACCGAGAGGGGCCGCGCCGTGGCGTGGGCCCGGTCCGGCGCGTGGAGCGTGCTGGACCAGGCGCTGTTCGCAGGTGCCAACTTTCTCGTCAACGTGCTGCTGGCGCGGTGGCTCTCGCCCGAGGCCTACGGCGCGTTCGCCGTCGCGTTCGTCGTGTTCCTGCTCGTCGGGGCCGTTCACGGCGGGCTGTTCATCGAGCCGATGCTGGTGTTCGGCGCGGGCCGTTTCGAGGGGCGGACGGCGGCCTACCTCCGCGTGCTTTTCCGGGCTCACGTCGTGTTCTCGCTGGTGACCGGCGCGTTGCTGGTGGCCATCGGGGGGCTGACGTGGTGGTGGGGCGAGCAGGCCGTCTGGGCCGAGTTCCTCGCCCTCGGCGTCGGGTCCGGGTTCATCCTGGCGCTGTGGCTGCTCCGGCGGGCGTGCTACGTTGTCGAGCGGCCGGCGTGGGCGGCTGGGGCCGGCGCGCTCTACCTCGTGCTGCTGCTGACGAGCGCGTTCGCACTCTCGGCCGCCGAGCGGCTGAACGGTGCCGTCGCCATCGGGCTCATGGCGGCCGGCGCGTTCGCCGCGTCGCTCGTGTTGGCGGTCCGTCTCGGGCTTTACGCCACCGACGCCCGTCCGAGCGCGACGCTGGCGGCGGAGGCGCGCGCGGCTCACGTCGGCTACGGCCGGTGGGCCGCTCCGACAGGTGCCCTCGAATGGGTCCACTCGTCGCTGCCGATGCTCGTGCTGCCGGCCGTCGTCGGGCTGGAGGGGAGCGGGGCGCTCCGGGCGCTCTACAACCTGGCGATGCCGGCGCTCCAGGCGTTCTCGGCGCTCTCGATCCTCGCGCTGCCTCTTTTCGTCCGTGCTCGGGTCGAGGGGCACCTTCGGTCCGCAGCTCTGCGTGTCGGCGGTGGGCTCGTGGCGCTCGGGGCCGTCTACGGGCTCGTGATCCTGGCGTTCGGCAAGCCCGTCGTCGCGTGGCTCTACAACGGGAAATACCCGCTCAGCATGGCGGCGCTGGTCTGTCTCGCCGTGCTTCCGGCGGCGGCGGCGGCCAGTGGCGTGCTGATGGCGCTGCTGCGGAGCGCCGAGCGACCGAAGGCGGTCTTCCACGCGCGGGTCGCCGCGACCTCCGTCGCCGCCACGGCCGGCGTTGCGGTGACGGCGCTGCTGGGCGTCGTCGGCGCGCTGGTCTCGGACCTGCTGGCGCTGGCGACGGAGATCGGCGTGCAGGGCCGCGCGCTCCGCCAGTCCGCCGCGCATCGTGTCTTCGCGCCGCGCCGAGACGGACGTCTCCGCGTGCTTATGAATGCCTATGCGTGCTACCCGGGCGCCGGATCCGAGCCGGGCGTCGGGTGGAACGTGGCGCGCGAGATGGCCCGGCACCACGAGGTCTGGGTGGTGACGTACGCCGGCTGGCGGAAGCGGATCGAGGCCGAACTGGCGGAGCGGCCCATCATGGGTCTTCACGTAGTCTACGCCGCGCTCCCGTTTGAGCCGGCGGCGCACGTCGTCGAAGGGCAGGCGCGGTCCGGCGTGTCGGAGCAGCTCCACTATCTGTTCTGGCAGGTCGCCGCCGCACGTCGCGCCCGCCAGCTTCACCGTGCGGTCGGGTTCGATCTCGCGCACCACGTCACGCACGTCAAGTACTGGGCGCCGAGCGCGGTCCGGCGGCTGGGCATCCCGTACGTCTGGGGGCCGGTCGGCGGCGGCGAGTCGACGCCCGCGCCGTTCTACGACGCCCTCGGCGAGGCCGGCCGGCACTACGAGGAGCGGCGCGACGCGGCACGGCGGCTCGGTGAGCGGCTCCCGAGTGTCCGCGCCACGGCGCGCGGCGCGGCGCTGGCGTTTGCCACGACTGAGGCCACGGCCGAGCGGATGCGGGCGCTGGGTGCGCGCGGCGTGGAGGTGCGCAGCGCCATCGGGCTGGCGGGCGACGAGATCGAGCGGCTGGCCGAAATCGAGCCGCCGTTCGGTGGGCCCATCCGCTTCCTCGGCATCGGCCGGCAGGAGGCGTGGAAGGGCTACGCGTTCGCCATCCAGGCCTTTGCCGAGGCCGTGCGTTCGGGCGACGCCGCGCTCGACGAGGCCGAGCTGTGGCTCGTCGGTGACGGGCCGGAACACGACCAGCTGCGGGCGGCGGCCGAGGCCGAGGGCGTCGCCGACCGCGTCCGCCTCTTCGGGCAAGTCCCGCGCGCGGAAGTATCGGAGATGCTCGGCGCGGCGCACGCGCTCGTCCAGCCGAGCCTCCACGACTCGGGCGGCGGCGTGTGCCTGGAGGCCATGGCGGCCGGCCGCCCCGTCGTCGGGTTCGACCTGGGCGGGACGCCCGTCCAGGTGGGGGACACCGGCCTGCTCGTCCCGGCGGAGACGCCGGCGCGGGCTGTCTCCGCTCTTGCCCACGCTCTCCGCCAGCTGGCGGCCGACGCCGGCCTCCGCCAGCGCCTCGGCACAGCCGCGCGGGCCCGCGCCGCCACCTTCAACTGGGCCGACCGGGTTGCGGAGCTGGCCGAGCGCTACCGTGAGGTCGTCGGCCTTCCCGCGCCGTCGGGCGACTCGCTCCCCGGTGGGGTCCTGGACGTCCAGCCCGCGCTTCGTGCCTAGCGATGGAGACCACGGCCTGGACCTATACCCCGCCCGCCCGCGCCGCCCGGCGCCGCCTGGCCGACCGGTACCTCACGGCCTTCGGAGGCGTGCTGCTCGGCTATGCTCTCTTCTCAAGGCCGTTCGCCTACATCGGCGTCGCGCCCCTGTTCATCGGGGAGGGGATGCTGCTCGGCGGGCTGGTGCTCGCGGCGGCCTCGGGTCGGCTCGGCGCCGCCTTCTCGTCAGGGGCGCTGCGGTTCTGGGCCGTCCTGCTCGTCTGGGTGCTCGTCCGGACCGTGCCCTACCTCGGCACGTATGGCCTGGACGGACCGCGCGACGCGATGATCGTCGCCTATGGCCTGTTCGCCGTGGTCCTGTGCGCGCTCCTGCTGGCGGACCCGGAGCGGCTCCGGCGGCTCGTCGAGCAGTACGCCACGTTCGTGACCGTGATGCTGGCGGCTTCGGGCGTGGTCTACCTCGTCGCGAAACAGGTCGGCGAGGCCGGCCCGACGCTGCCCTGGGCGCCCGACGTGGGCCTGTTCAACGCCAAGGGCGGCGACCTCCTCGTCCACATGACCGGGATCGTCGGGGTCATGATGCTCGGGATGGTGCGGACGTCGCCGCTGCGGTGGGGGGCAGCCGTCGTCAGCACAGTCCTGTTCATGGCGAGCAACCGAGGCGGGATGCTGGCCTTCCTCATTGGGCTCGGCGCGATCTGGGTGCTCCGCCCGCGTGGTGCCAGCCTGGGGCGGTTCGGCTATGCGCTGGCGATCCTCATGGTGATCGGCATCATCATCGCGCCGATGCTCAACTTGAAAGTCCAGGGCGGCACGCGAGACGTCTCGGTCGAGCAGATCGTCGACAACGTCAAGAGCGTGTTCGGCTCGTCTGGCCAGGCGGCGCTCGACGGCAGCCGTCGCTGGCGCATCATGTGGTGGACCGACATCGTCAACTACACAGTCCGCGGGCCCTACTTCCTCACCGGTAAGGGCTTCGGCATCAACCTGGCCACGGCTGACGGCTACCAGGTGGAGGAGACCGAGGCGCTCCGGAGCCCGCACAACGGGCACCTGACCATCCTGGCCCGGTCCGGCGTGCCCGGCGCCGTGCTCTGGCTGGGCCTCCACCTGACGTGGCTGGCGGCCGTCCTCGGCGCCTGGGCGCGGGCGAAGCGCGACGACCGACGCCGGTGGATGGCCCTCTTCGCCTGGCTCGTCGGCTTCTGGCTGGCGGCTCTCATCAACGCTTCGTTCGACGTGTTTCTCGAAGGCCCGATGGGCGGCATCTGGGTGTGGACGGTGATGGGCGTCGGCCTCGCCGCCGTCCGCATCGCCCGCCAGCGGCCCGACCTCTTCGACGCCCTCGACGTCCCGCTCCCCGATCCGCATGCTCTCGATGGCTCCGCCCCGTCCGGTCCGGCCTTCGGCTGGTAAGGACCGGCCCGCCGACCACCCGCTGACGGTCCTTCTCGTCCACAACCGGTACCAGTTGCCGGGGGGCGAGGACGGCGTGTTCGAACGGGAGGGCGCGCTGCTGGAGGCGCACGGCCATCGCGTGCTCCGCTACGAGCTCCACAACGACGAGGTCGACGGCCTGGGCCGCGCCGCGCTGCTGGGGCGGACGCTCTGGAGCCGCCCGGCCTATGCCCAAGTCCGCCAGACAGTCGAGACCGCAGGCGTCGACATCGTCCACGTCCACAACACGCTGCCTCTGGCGTCGCCGGCGGTCTTCCACGCGGCGCACGCGGGCGGCGCGGCGACGGTCCACACGCTCCACAACTACCGGCTGGTGTGCCCCGGGACCCTGCTCCTCCGCGACGGCGTGCCGTGCCACGACTGCGTGGGGCTGGCATTTGCCGCGCCAGGCGTCCGCCACGCGTGCTACCGCGACAGCCGGGCGGCCACCGCGGCCGTGGCAACGGCGGTCGCCGTCCATCGCGCGCTCGGGACATGGGACCGTGCCGTGGATCGGTACATCGCCCTGAGCGCGTTCGCGCGCGGCGTGTTCGTCGAGGGTGGGCTTCCGGCCGAGCGCGTCGTCGTCAAGCCGAACCTGCTGCCAGCCGACCCGGCACCCGGCGCAGGCGGGGGGGACGTCCTGTTCGCCGGCCGGCTGGCGGAGGGCAAGGGGCTGGAAGTTGTGCTGGAGGCGTGGGCCGCCGACCCCGGACTTCCGCCCCTCCGGGTCGCGGGCGACGGCCCGCTGGCGCCTCTCGTCGAGGAGGCCGCCCGACACGATGGCCGGATCACCTGGCTCGGGTGGGTCGGCGGCGCCGCGCTCGGCCGCGAGATGGCCGCCGCCGCCGCCCTCGTCGCGCCCTCGACGTGCTACGACGGGCCGCCCCTCGTCGTGATCGAGGCGATGGGGGCCGGGACGCCAGTCGTTCTCACCGACCACGGGCCGTCTCCAGAACTCGTGGCCGATGGAGAAACGGGCCGCCTCGTGCCGCGCGGCGACGCCGCGGCTCTCGCCGCTGCCGTCCGTGCACTCGCCGAGGCGCCATCGGCTCCTCTCCGCCGCCGCGTCCGCCAGTTCTACGCCGGCCATCTCGCGCGGGAGGTCAGCTACCGTCGTCTCCGGACGATCTACGACGATGCTCTCGCTCAGTACGCCGCGACACGATGAGCCCCTTCCGTTCGACGAACTTCGCCACGACCGCGTCGACCGCCAGTCGGCGGCGGCCGGTGTCGCTCACGTCGCCCCGCGCGTCGGTCGGTCTCCCAGTCTACAACGGCCAGGACTACCTCGGCCAGACACTGGAGGACTGGTCGGCTCAGACGATGGGGGATTTCGACCTTGTCATCTGCGACAATGCCTCAACGGATGGGACAGAGGACATCGCACGGGCCCACGCGGCGCGCGACCGGCGCATCCGCTACGTCCGCAACGACCACAACATCGGCTCGTTGCCCAACTTCAACCGGGCATTCCACGTCGCTGCGCCGGCGCCGTACTTCGCGTGGTCGGCCCACGACGACCGGCACGCGCCGGATTTCCTGGAGCGTCTCGTCGCCCTCCTCGACGCCGACCCTAAGGCTTCGCTGGCCTACGGCCCGACGGTCTACGTCGACGACGACGGCCAGCGGCTGCCCTACGATGAGGCCATCGGCGCCTTTGTGGCGCCGGACGGGATGGTTTATAAGGACGACCGGGCCCTGGAGCAGGACGTCATCGGCCCGCCCGACATTCGCTTCGAGCGTGTGCTCCTGAGCACGATGCTCAACAACCCGATCCACGGGCTCTTCCGGCGGTCGGTCCTAGAGCGGTCGTCGCTCCACCAGTTCTATGGGTCGGACACGCTGCTGCTGGCGGAGGCCGCATTGGCCGGGCCCTTCCGTTTCACCGAGCACGAGGTATTCGGGTGGCGGTTACATCAGGCAGGGACGGCCTACATGACGCGCGATGAGTGGGCGGTCCGTGAGACTGGCGATGAGGGGTTTCGGCCGGGGCTGCCGCTGAGGTCGCTGCCGCGATACCTGCGCGCCGTGGCGCGCACCGGCATGCGCCCGGCCGAGGCGCTCCGCGCGTACTCGGCCGTGGCCCGTTACATCCTGCAAGTCGACAAGCTCCACCGCGTGTTCGTCCCAGGACCACACAACTACTTAGGGATACGGAGGTGGCCGTGGCAGCCGGCCATCGACACCGAGGCCGCCGGGTAGGAGCCGCATCGGAATGTGCGTTTCGGGAGTACCGCACATCGCGGTGATGGATGTGATGTCGCGGGCGCTGGCGCTCAGCCGTCTCCACGCTGGACGAGTGAGCGCGGTCAGCGGACCACCGTGAACCGGGTGTTATGGGCACTGCCTCCGTAGACGAACTGAAGGATGTAGACGCCGACGGCCAGCCTCTCCGCTGGAAGCTGAGCGAGTGTGTTGTCGATGACACCTTCTGCCACCTGCCGGCCCAGAGTGGAGAGGATGCGGTACTGGACGGGGCCCACAGGAAGCCCCGCGATTGTCAGCGTCGATGTCACGGGGTTCGGGCCTATCCGCACGCGGTCCCAGTTACTCGCTTCAGGAGGAGCCTTGTCCTCGTTGCTAGTTCGTTGCCTTGCAAGCTGGTCGTAAATCCAGTCGGAGTCGTAGTAGGCATCGACGGATGCTCCTGCGTTATCGTAAGGAATGTTCTCACATGATTGGTTGTCGTTGTGGTCGCATGTCTGTTGTGTAGATATGTCTACTATCCATGGGTGGTATATGTCGGACCAATCTGGGTTTGGTGCCTGGAAGCTTCCCTCGTAAATTATAGATGGTATGGTTATGTCTAGATTGTTTGCTGAAGATCTTGAAAGATAGCCATTTCCCCCCTCTCCGAAGTAGGACTCGATGAATGAAAGACTATTGGAGTTTAGGTAGGTGGAGTTACATGTTGACCCATATGCCAGTGTGGAGCCAGCGAGCGTGGAGTCGGGGTATTCAGATGGGCTAGACGAGTGATTGTAAATGAGATTGTTTGTGAATACCTCATCGTTGGCAGTAAAGTTGCCGCAGCTTTCGCGTGCGTATATCTCGTGTCCCGCAGTGGATGTGTTGCCCCATATATCGTTGCTACCATTGAATGCAATTATATTGTTTATGAACTTGTTATAATAATTTCCATCTGTGGATCTGCTGTCGGGCTCTAGTAGTATTCCTGTGGCCTCATTTCCAAGGATAGAATTATGATATATATAATTACTGACAGATGATGCGATCTCTATTCCTGACCCAAACTGATATTCGTAAAGTCTTGTTCCTGTTACTATATTATGTTGAATTAAATTATCGAAAGAAAATAACTCTATAAATATTCCGCTATGAAGATTGTGGGAGATGAGAGAGCCCTGTATAACATTGTTGTGATTGTGAGCGTCTAGCCATATGCCCGGGCCATTATTGTAAGAAGAGTTTATTCTTGTAAAAGTGGTATTACGTGTAAATAGCATTTTGATGCCACCGGATTCCCATGCCACGTCATAGTATTTATAATTGTTTCCATATGTGTATATATCCTCCAATTCGCAACTGTTGCAGGACCCTTTGATTCCGAGTTGCCCATTGTTGCGAGAGGTTGAGCCAATGTATATGTTGTAGTCGCCGCTGAGATCGATGCCGGCCGAGTTATTGAACGCGGTTTCTACATCAATGAGGACAGAGCCTTGTCCATAGACGATGCGGTCGTTCTCGGTCTCGGCGCCTTGCGCTCCACAGTCTATAGGACCTTGCGCTAGACATACAGCCGCAATTTGTACTCGATTGTTGGCGTATCGGAAGGATAGGTGGCTTAGGTTGTAGTAGCCACCGGCTGTGGGGTCTTGTGGGTTACCAAAACCTGAGAACAATACTGGGCGGATTGCTAATTCAGGTTGGGCTGCGCTTGGGCTGGCATCATTCCAGAAACGTGCATATATAGATTCAGGGGCACAATTAATTGTATCTATAAATCCATACTCATCCGTGTCGTCGTAGTCGCATTCTCCTGTTGTTTCTATATAAAATGTTCCCGGACTGAGGTCTAGGATAGATGTCACGGGAGATAGGGGTACCCATTCGCCTGAGTTGGCGTGAAACGCTATGACCATCTCAGTGCGGGTAGCGACAATGGCGGGAGCTGTGGAGGGCAGGTTGAACCCCGCATAGGGGTTCCGAAAGGTGAAGTAGCCGTTTGAGGAAACGTCGGCGTTCCACTGGCTTTCGGGCGCCCAGTCCCAGCGGTAGCCGGAGCCGTCGGCGACCCACTGGCTGCTCGGGCTTGAGAATGGCTCTGCTCCACTGATAATGGGATTGCTCCCTGTTCCCCAACGCTCGATTGTGATGGAATGGCCGAGGAGGCCAGGGCATTGGGGGACGAGAACCTCCCGGTAGAGCCCACTCGCAATTTTTACTATGTCGCCGGGACGGACCAGCGCCATCGCTGTTGCGATGGAATGGTAGGGAGCGGAGGAGCTTCCGGTTGCTGGAGTTGTGGTAGACGTGTTGTCTACGTAGAACGTGGCGGGTGTAGTGCGGGGTGTACAGATGCTTGGGATCTGGGCGCTTGCGGAAGTGAGCAGTAGCAGGAGCAGGAGAACGAGACGCATGGGGGCTGCGAGGCTGAAGTGGGGGCAAGGTAGGTGATGTGCCTGCAAGAATTCATCTCTTGTGAGAGGTGGTTGCTTTTAGGGGGCGATGCTTCAAATCCGGATTCGGAGGCGCTCGAGCAGGGCGTCAACCAGGGCGGGGAGGGGTGAGAGGAAACGCTCTAGCTGGGCGAATAAATGCGTGTGTGGGGTGCGTATGCATGACGTGGGGCGTCAAAGGTTGGGTCGCGTGAGGAGAGGCTTGGTCCTTGCGGCTTGAGTGCTGATACCCCGTTCCGCCATGCGCTCCGTCCCCATCCTCGGCGTTCGCTTCGACGCCCTCTCGACGGCATCTACGGCCGACCGCATTCTGAGCTGGGCCGAGGCGGGCGAGGTTCGTTACGCCTGCTTCTCGAACGCCCACGGGGTCATTGAGGCGCAGGACGATCCGTCGTTCGCTGTCGTCCTGAACGGGGCCTCGCTCAACCTGCCCGACGGGATGAGCGTGGTCCGCGAGATGCGGAAGCGCGGGGTCGACCAGCATGCGCGTGTCTATGGGCCGAACGCGATGCTGGCGGTGGCCGAGCAGGCGGCGTGGCGTGGCGTTCCGGTGGCGCTCTACGGCTCGTCTGAGGAAACCCTAGCGGCGCTCCAGAAGCGGCTCCCCCGCCGCGTCTCTGGCCTCCGAATCGTCGAGGCGATTTCGCCGCCGTTTCGGGCGCTCACGCCCGAAGAGGATGCCGCGTTCGTCGAGCGGCTTCGCCAGTCCGGTGCGCGCATCGTGTTTGTCGGGCTGGGGTGTCCGCGCCAGGAGCGGTGGTGTGCCGAGCACGCCGAGGCCATCGGGGCCGTGTGTCTGGCCGTTGGGGCTGCGTTCGACTTCCACGCGGGACAACTCCGCCAGGCGCCACGCTGGGTCCAGCAGGCCGGGCTGGAATGGGCGTTTCGTCTCGTCATGGAGCCGCGGAGGCTGTGGCGCCGCTACGCCCGGATCGTTCCGCGATTCCTGGTCGGAACCGCCAAGGAACGGTTCCGCCTGTCGCACCAGAAGCACCGCGAGGGCGGGGAGGCACGGCCCTCGCATAGCTCCGCCTGACCCCCTCTACCAACCTCCTCATGACGCTCGACCACGATCCCGCAGCCACTCGCGTCCTCGTTACCGGCGCTGGTGGCTTCATCGGCCATCACCTCGTCGCCTACCTCAAGGCCAAGGGCTACTGGGTCCGCGGCGTCGATCTCAAGCACCCCGAGTTCGAGGCGAGCGCGGCCGACGAGTTCGAGATTCTCGACCTCCGCCGCTGGGATGCGTGCTTGGAGGCGCTCCGCCCGGGCCCCGATAGCCGCGGCATCGACCACGTGTACGCGCTGGCGGCCGACATGGGCGGGATGGGCTTCATCTCGGCCAACCACAGCCTGATCCTCCACAACAACGTTCTCATCAACACGCACACCATCGAGGCGGCGCGGAAGGCCGGCGTGAGTCGCTACTTCTATACGTCCTCGGCGTGCGTCTACCCGGAGCACCTCCAGACCGACGCCAACGTCACGCCCCTCAAGGAGGACGATGCGATGCCGGCGGCCCCGCAGGACGCCTACGGCTGGGAGAAGCTGTTCACCGAGCTCCTCTGCCACTACTACGCCGGAGACTACGGCATGGAGTGTCGGACGGTCCGGTTCCACAACGTCTACGGCGAGAAGGGGACCTGGGAGGGAGGCCGCGAGAAGGCCCCGGCCGCGATGATGCGGAAGGTGGCCTCAGCCAAGCTTCTCGGCGGCACCGAGCGCCAGCCCGGCGGCACTCCCGCCGTCGAGATCTGGGGCGACGGCGAGCAGACGCGCTCGTTCATGCATGTCGACGACTGCACCGAGGGTGTCTACCGCCTCATGATGTCGGACTACCGTGAGCCCCTCAACCTGGGCCGCGACCGGATGGTGACCATCAACCAACTCTGCGACATCGCCGCCAGCGCGGCCGGCGTCGACGTTGAGCACCGACACATCGATGGTCCGCAGGGCGTCCGCGGGCGGAACTCGGACAACACGCGGCTTCGAGAGGTGCTCGGCTGGGAGCCCACGATCACGCTCGAAGAGGGCGTGGCACGGACCTATGGCTGGATCGAAGACCAGCTCCGGACCAAGCTGCAGGCCGAGGAACGGCTTCCGTCCTATACCGGCGACGGCGCGCTCCGTGACGCTGTGGTCGTCATCTGAGCGGACAGCCCGGCTGGTGGCTGGAGCGGGGCCGGCTAGGTCCTCCGCTCGTCGTCCCCCCGCCTGCCATCACCCACGTCGGTGGTCTCGCCGGACCCCAGACGCCCCCGGGATGGCACGGACGGGACGCGGTGCTGAGGGCCTAGCGGCCCCGCCCTTCGTTGTGGGATAGGTGCAGGGTTATGTGAGAGGGGGCTTGATTTGCCGAGTTTGATAAAAGACAAACGGTTCTAGAATGAGTGCAGAAACCGCTTGTATCTCGGTGGCGTGTCACGGGCAAGGAAGCATCGCAGACTTCCGAAATCCCCTATCGCTATCCCATGACCCGTTCCCAGCGCAAGAACACCCCGTTCGAGTTCGAGATGCTCTCTCAGAAAGAGGCATCGGAACGTCGGAGTGCTCGCGGTACCCGGCGCAGCAAGTATTCGCCCATCGGCGAGCAGTTCAGGGCCCTCGGCAAGGACAACGTGCTCGCGTTTCGGGCGAGCAAGAACGAGGTCCAGGGAGTCCGTAACTACATGCGGCGCAACTTTGAGGGGGCTCACCAGGTCAACAGCCGTCGCATCGACGAGGATTTGTATGAGGTGCATCTCTCACATGCGTGATCCAGCCGTTCGGCGCAGTAGAACGCGGTGGAGGAGGCCATCTCGGAAGACCGCCTCGTTTTGGGAGAGCGTATGACGCTATACGGGACGTTCCGTCTGAGACCGTCATATGGAGAGGAGCCGGGGCTGGCACGGCCTTGGCAGGGGGTGGGGCGAACGCCCGCCTGCCCATGCGCATCCTCCTCACTGGCCACGACGGCTACATCGGAACCGTCCTCGCGCCGATCCTCCGAGCCGCCGGCCACGAGGTCGTCGGTCTCGACGCCGGCCTCTTTACCGCCTGCGGCTTCGGCCGTCCGCCTGCTGCGCCGCCGTCGGTTCGCCTCGACGTCCGCGATGCCGAGGCGGGCCACCTCGCCGGGTTCGACGCGGTCGTCCACCTCGCGAACCTCTCGAACGACCCGCTCGGCAACCTGAGCCCCGGCCTCACCGAGGCCATCAACGCTGACGCGACGGTCCGGCTGGCGGCGCTTGCGCGCGAGGCCGGCGTCTCGCGCTTCGTGTTCGCCAGTTCGTGCAGCCTCTACGGTGCCGCCGGGCAGGACGCGGTGACGGAGGAGGCCTCCTTTAACCCCGTCACGCCGTACGGACGTGCCAAGGTCGACGCGGAGGCCGGGCTCCAGCCGCTCGCCAGCGACGGGTTTTCGCCGGTCTACCTCCGCAACGCGACGGTCTACGGCGTCTCGCCGAAGCTTCGCTTCGACCTCGTCGTCAACAACCTGACCGCGTGGGCCGTGGCGACCGGTGCCATTCGGATGCTCTCGGACGGCACGCCGTGGCGCCCGCTCGTCCACGTCGAGGACGTGAGCCGGGCCGTGCTGGCGGCGCTGGAGGCGCCGCGAGAGTCCGTCCACAACCAGGCATTCAACGTGGGCCGCGATGGCGAGAACTACCAGGTGCGCGACGTAGCTACGATCGTGGGCGAGGAGGTCCCCGGCTGCGCGGTGACGTTCGCCGATGGTGCCTCGCCGGACACGCGCTCGTACCGCGTCAGCTTCGCCAAGATCGCCGAGCGCCTGCCGGACTGGCGGCCGACGTGGACCGTCCGCGACGGCGTCCGTCAGGTGCGCGACGCGCTTCGCGGGCTCAATCTCCAGCCCGATGTCTTCGAGGGGCCGCGCTACTCACGCATCGCCCACCTCCGCCAACTTCTGGAGGCCGCCGCCCTCACACCCGATCTGCGCTGGGCCGATGCGGTCGCCTCGGGCGATGGCGCATCGGTCTCGTCCGCTCTCTCGATCCGCGCCTAAGCATGCAGGTTCTCGACGCGCCCCGCGCCCTTCCCACCGAGGCCCCGGACCAGGGCTTCCCCTGCCGATCGTGCGGGACGATGCTCCGGTACTCGGTGGTCGACCTCGGCTCCAGCCCACCATGTCAGAACGTGGTCCGGCCCGAGGATCTGGGGCGAGGGGAGGTTTCCTATCCGCTCCACGCCTTCGTCTGCCACGACTGCTCGCTGGTCCAGATCGATGAAGTGGTGCCGCCGGAGGCCATCTTTGAAGGCGAGTACGCCTACTTCTCGTCGTACTCCGAGTCGTGGGTCGAACATGCGCGACGCTACGTCGACGCCGTCGCCGAGCGGTTCGGGCTGGGGGCGGACTCGTTGATGGTCGAGATCGCCTCGAACGACGGGTACCTGCTGCAGCACGCGGTCGCGCGAGGGATTCCGTGCCTCGGCGTCGAGCCGGCGGCGAACGTCGCCGAGGCCGCCCGCCAGCGCGGCGTGCCGACGCGCGTGGCGTTCTTCGGCGAGGACGAGGCGCGCGCGATGGTCGCCGAGGGAATCCGCGCCGACGTCATCGCGGCGAACAACGTGCTCGCGCACACGCCGCATCTCAATAGCTTCGTCGCCGGGCTGGCGGTGCTGTTGAAGGAGGAGGGCGTGGCGACCATCGAGTTTCCGCACCTCGTCCGTCTGATCGACGAGAACCAGTTCGACACGATCTACCACGAGCACTTCTCGTACTTCTCATTCACGGCCGTCGAGCGCGTCTTCGCTCGGCATGGCCTCGTGCTGTTCGATGTGGAAGAGTTGCCGACGCATGGCGGCTCGCTCCGCATCTACGCCCGTCACGCGGCCGACGCCTCGAAGCCGGCCACGGCCCGCGCCGTCGCGCTGAAGGCCCGCGAGCAGGCCTGGGGCGTCGACGATCTCGCGACATACGCCCGCTTCGCCGAGCAGGTGCGCGAGACCAAGCGCGGCCTCCTCGACTTCCTCATCCGGGCGAAGCGCGAGGGCAAGACGGTCGTCGGCTACGGCGCGCCGGGCAAGGGCAACACGCTACTCAACTACTGCGGCATCCGGACGGACTTCCTCGACTACACGGTCGACCGGAATCCGTACAAGCAGGGGACCTACACGCCAGGTGCCCGCATCCCGGTGCTCGACCCGTCCGTGATGTTCGAGACGCGGCCGGACTACGTGCTCATTTTGCCGTGGAACCTCCGCGACGAGATCGCCCGCCAGATGGCCGGCATTCGAGAATGGGGCGGCCAGTTCGTCGTCCCGATCCCGCGCGTCGAGGTGTTTTAGCCGAGCGCGGGCGGCCGTCGTCTGCGTGCCGATCATGATCATCGAACCGACGAAGATTCCGGGCTGCGCTGTAGTTCGCCCCGAGCGGCACGCGGACGATCGCGGCTTCTTCGCGCGGACCTGGGACGGCGCCGAACTGGCGGCGGCCGGGCTCACGCTGGCGGTCTCGCAGTGCTCGGTCTCGTACAACCACGCGGCCGGCACGTTGCGTGGGATGCATTACCAGGCCGCGCCGCACGCCGAGGCGAAGCTGGTCCGCTGCACGCGCGGCGCGATCCACGACGTCTGCCTCGACCTGCGCGAAGACTCGCCGACCTTCCGCCAGTGGCACGGCGAGACGCTGACGGAGGAGAACGGCGTCGCTCTCTACGTGCCCGAAGGGTGCGCGCACGGCTTCCTCACGCTGGCGGACGCGACGGAGGTCTTCTACATGATCTCGGCGCCGTACGTCCCCGAGGCCGGCCGCGGCGTCCGCTACGACGACCCGGCGTTTGGCATCGCATGGCCGGGCGAGGTGGCGGTGATCCACCCGCGCGACGCGGCCTACGCGCTCGTCTGACCCGCTGGCGGCGCGCGTCGCCAGCGGCGGGCCTATTCGTAGCCCGCCGCGTCGAGCATGTTGCGGGCGTACTCAGGGCTCCAGCCCTTCATCACGTCCGAGCCGACGGCCACGAGCGGGATGCCGCCGTCGCCGCCGAGCGCCATGTACTCCTGCGCGCCCGTCGAGTCCTTCTCGATGTCCACGATCCGGTGCGGGATGTCTTCGGCCGCCATGTACTCGCGCGCGGCACGGCAGTACGGGCACCACTCGGTGACGTAGAGGACCACCTCGGGCTTGCCGTCGGCCGTGAGGCGGGGGGGGACGGGTGCCGTTGTGATGGGCGACGCGGCGGCGACCGGCTCCGGCGCAGCGGGACGCGCCTCGAAGTGGCACCCGGCGAGGGCCGAGGCGATCAGGAGAACGGCGAACGAGGAACGCATGGATCGAAAGGGTGCGATGAAGGCAAACGCCGCCACGTCCCGCGAGGTTTACTCGCTCCGCTCGGCGGTCCAGACGGTGAGCGTATGATCGGGAGCAGTGGTCGTCGCCTCCAAACGTCCGGCGCGGACGACTCCGTGTGTCATCGAGGTGCCCTCCGGTCCGCGCGTGGCGAACGCGACGTGGGCGGCGTCCCAGTCCCCGTCGATCCGACCGGCGCGGATCGGGAGACCGCCGAACGTACCCGCCAGCCGGCCATCGGGGCGGACGGCGAGCGTGAGCGCGCGACGATCAGGCGTGGCTCCGGGCGCCGAACGGACGTCGGCCGTCCACGTGCCAGCGACCGACTGGCGGGCGCCGCGGGCGACGGCGGCGCGGATCTCGGGGAAGCGCGCGACGAGCGCCTCACCGGGGCAGACGGTCTGGCCGGGCGCACGGTCGCGGTGGCCGGCGACGGTGGCCGGGCCGAAGCCCCACTGGCGGGCCAGCGCCTCCGAGAGCGCCAGCAGGCTCGCCATCTGGGCATCCGTGGGCTGCTCGATCTCGAAGTTGCCTTCCAACTCCACCAGGATCTGGTCGCCCAGGTCGTAGACCGTGTTCGTGTCGCCCTGGTAGGCCACGTCGCGAGCTTCGAGGATGGTCCCGTCCGGTGCGATGGCGAAGTGGTAGGGGATGTCGGCCCAGGCCTTTTTGAGGCGGCCGTCTCCCAGCGTGTCCTCCCGCGTCGAGAACGCGTACAGGTTGCGCAGCATCTGGTCCGGCGCCAGCTCCGGGCGCATCGGCGTGCCCGAGTGGTGGATGGTGAGCGCCATCGGCGTCTGCGGCACCATCGGCCCGACCGGCGGCCCGCCGCCCCATTCTTCGCGGGTCATGATCTCGACGCCCTCGGGGAGCGGCGTGCGGTCCTGGGCAGCCAGCGGGGCGGCGATCGTGAGCAGGGCGAGAACGGGAGCGAGGCGCATCGAACGGGCTGGGGGGAGGCCGGTAGGATACGCCCACCGCGGATCCCCGAGCGCAGGGCGCCGTAGGGCCGGCCGCTCCCGCCCCGACATGACCGAGATCGATTCCGCCTTCGAGACCGTCCGCCAGTCCGGCGGCGTCGAGGAACTCCGCCACCGCGGCAACGGCCTGACCGTCCTGCTGGCGCCGTCCGCCGCCGCGCCCGTCGTCGCCTTCCAGGTGACCTACCGCGTCGGCAGCCGCAACGAGGGCGCCGGGCTGACCGGCGCGACGCACCTCCTCGAGCACCTTATGTTCAAGGGGTCCGAGCGGTTTAACCGCGACCTCGGCACGAGCGTGTTCCAGACGCTCCAGTCCGTCGGCGGCCAGATCAACGCGACGACGTGGTACGATCGGACCAACTACTACGCGCTCCTGCCGAGCGAGCACCTGGAGCGGGCCGTCGAGATCGAGGCCGACCGGATGCGCGGCGCGCGCGTCCGCGACGAGGACCTCGCCAGCGAGCGGACGGTCGTGCTCAACGAACTGGACCGGGGCGAGAACGAGCCGCTGCGCGTCCTCCTCCACACGGTCTATTCGACGGCGTTCCAGGCGCACCCCTACGGCCACCCGGTCATCGGCTGGCGGAGCGACGTCGAGACGGTCACGGCCGCCGGGCTCCGTCACTTCTACGACACCTACTACTGGCCGAAGAACGCGACGGCGACCGTCGCCGGCCAGTTCGATCGCGACGAGGCGCTGGCGCTGCTCGACCGCCACTTTGGCGCGATCCCCGCCGGTCCCGAGGCGGCCCCGGACGCGCCCGAGCCGCTCGTACATCGGCCGTCGGATGCCGCGGTCACGCGCGAGCCCGAGCAGCGCGGCGAGCGCCGCGTAACGGTCCGGCAGGCCGGCGAACTCGGTACGGTGCTCCTCGCCTACAAGGCCCCCGCCGGCCTCGACGAGACGGCCGACGCGCTCGACGTGCTGGTTCAGGTGCTGGCCGCGGGCAAGAGCGGCCGGCTCTACCGCGCGCTCGTCGATCCCGGGATGGCGACGTCCGCCAGCGCCTACTTCCCGCGCCTCCGCGACCCGGGCCTGTTCGCGGCCTACGCCACGCTCGCGCCCGACGTGGCCCACGAGACGGTCGAGACCGAGCTCAAGGCTGCCCTCCGCGCCATCGCCGGCGACGGCATCACCGAGGCCGAGCTGGCACGCGCGCGCCGCCAGGTCGTCGCGGACGAGGCGTTCGGGCGCGACGGGCCGTACGCCGTCGTGGCGCAGATCAACGAGGCCGTCGCGGTCGGCGACTGGACGCTGTTCGCGGAGTACCCGGACCGCATCGAGGCCGTCACGGCCGCCGACGTCCAGGCCGCCGCGCGCGCCGTGCTCGATGACGACCGGCTCACCGTCGGCTGGTACGTCCCGACGGCGGTCTAGCGGACGACGGCGCCCCAGACGCGGGCCACGCCCATCGCGCTGTCGGGCGTCACCACGAGTCGCCAGTCGCCCGGGGTCGGTACGGCCGTCGCCCAGCTGGCGACGGTGTCGGCCTCGCCGACCGTGCCGCCCCAGACCTCCCGGCCTTCCGGCGTCGTGAGCGCCCACGCCACGCGGCCCGAGAGCACACGCACCTCGACCTCCAGTCGGAGCGAGTCGGCCTTCGCGGGCACGCGGAGCTTGTCGGCGCGCGGGCCGGTGCGTCGCACGAAGGAGTAGGTCTTCTCGACGGGCTGCAGGTCTGGGGTGCAGCCGACGAGAGCCGT
>CAYPVZ010000021.1:0-17226 GCA_964414235.1 uncultured Rhodothermales bacterium
CTCGCCTACCAGCACGACTCGGACGCGCCGACGGCGACGGTCCCGGTCACTGTCGAGGGGACGCTCGTCGCCGACGGCCCGGTCCAGGTCCGCGTGCTCGTCCGCTACGCCGAGACCGACTCGCTCGTGGTCGAGGAGGAGCGCGAGCTGAGCCCCGGGGCCTTCGCATTCTCGGTGCCGGCCGTGCTCCTGCGCGGCGCGACGGGCGACTACGTCGTCCGCGTCTCGACCGAGGGCGCCGACGGTCGGTCTGGCGACCAGGCCGCGGCCGTGCTCCGGTTCTCGTCGACGAACCTCGGCGGCCCGTCCGTCACCGTCGCGCCGGGCCGTACCGTGACGCGGCCCACGGGGCAGGACACGCTCCACGTTCGGATCGCGGTGACGCCGGCAGACCCGGATGGCCGTGCCAACATCGCCGTCGTCTACGCACAGGCCCCCGAGGCGGACGGGGGCGGCTACCTCGGCCGCCTCTACGACGATGGCAACAACGAGGACACCCGGGAAGACGACGGCATCTACACCGCCGCCATCGTCGTCACGTCCGCCTTCGAGCCGGGGACCTACACCCTGGAGGTCGTCGCGGTGGACCGCGCGGGCGTGGAGAGCGCGCCGACGCCTTTCAGCTTTACGATTCGATGAGGCACGCGCTCTTCCTGCTGGCGACGCTGGCCGCCAGCGCCACGGCCCAGACGGTCTCGACGGGGCTGGACCGGGCGACGCTGCTGCCCGAGGGCGCGCTCAACGGCGTCGCGGTGCTCGATGCCGAGGACGGCGTGCTCCGCGCCGGGCCACGGCTCATCGAGATCCGGCCCGGCGGCGCGTTCACGATCCCGGCGCTCACGGGTGGGAATGCCGCCGTGTTCGACCCCGCGACGGCCATCGACGCCCGCGTCTACACTCTCGACGCGCAGGGCGAGGCCGTCGTCGTCGGGCTCGGGTTCTCCGACGTCACGGCCGACGCCGACGAGCCGCCTGCGACGGCCGCCGGCTTCGCCGTCTCGTTCGATGGCGGCCAGACCTACACCTACCGCTTCCCGCCGCTCGACCAGAGCCGCGACTCAACCATCGTCTACGGCGTCTCGACGCTCCAGGCCATCCCGGCGACCGTGCCGCAGGGCTCGGCCCCGCTCGACGTCGCGATTACGGCGACTGCCGACACGATCTACTCGGCCAACCTCCTCGCCGGCCTCCGCCGGAGCACCGACGGCGGCGCCACGTGGAGCCGCGTCGTCCTCCCTCCGGACTCGCTCCTCGTGCTCGACCCGCGTGAGACGTACGACTTCGTCTACTCGCCCGACGTTCGCCAGCCGCTCGGCTACATCGACGGCGACATCAACCAGCCGGTCTTCCCGTCCTACTCGGAGAACTTCGTCGCCTTCTCGGTGCTGGTGGACGAGGCGGGGACGGTCTGGGCCGGCACGAACGGCGGGCTGAACCGGTCGGTGAAGGTCGAGGGCTCGGACGAGCTGGCGTGGGTCCGCTACATCGACGCGCCGCTCGGGGGCGCGATTCCGGGCAACCGTGTCTACGCGCTCGAAGCGCAGCCGCGCGACGGGCGCGACGCCATCTGGGCGGCGTGCTGGAACTCGGAGGTCCCCGCGACGACGGCCGAGGAGGAGAACGGCGTCGCCGTCTGGCGGGGCGACGACGAGGAGGGGCGCCCCTTGTTCGAGACGGTCCTCCTGGGCGTCCGGATCTACGACCTCGCCTTCGACGAGGGGCACGCCTACGCGGCCTCCGACCAGGGCCTCTACGTCTCGGAGGACGACGGCGGCTCGTGGCGCGTCCTCCGCACGTTCGTCGGCCCGGACGGCCGGCCGCTGCTGGCGGGCCCCATCACGCGCGCCGTCGCGACGACGCCCGGGACGGTCTGGGTCGGCACGCCGGGCGGGCTCCTGCGGAGCACGGACGGGCTTCAGACCTGGGAGCTGTTCCGCGCGAATGTCCGCCCCGACGCGAGCGGCGATGACGCCCGGGCGGTCGAGGTCTACGCCTACCCCAACCCCTTCAACCCCGGCGCCGACGGCCGCCAGCGGATCCGGCTCGACCTCGGCGGCCCCGCCGACATCACCGTCCGCATCTTCGACGTCGGCATGAACCTGGTCCGCACGCTGGAGGCACCGGGCCGGCCGTCGGGGCCGAACGAGGTGATCTGGGACGGCCAGGACGACCGGGGCCTCCGCGTCGCCAACGGGGCCTACATCTACACCGTCGAAGCCGAGGGACGGCGGCTCTCGGGGCGCATCCTGGTGGTCCAATGAGCCGACGTCTGATCCTTCTCGTGGCGCTGGCGACGCTCGCCGCCAGCGGGGCGGCGGCGCAGGGGCCGGGTGCGTTCATGCGCATGGGCCTCGGTGCGCGCTCGGTGGCGATGCCGGCGCAGACGGCGGACCGATCGGGCTACGCCTCGCCCTACCTCAACCCGGCGCTGGCGCCGTTCCAGCCGGCCCAGGGCGTCGAGCTCTCGGCCGGGCTGCTCGCCTTCGACCGGACGTGGGAGGCGGTCCAGGTGGCCGCGCCGCTCCAGCCGAAGTCGGGCTTCGCGGCCGGTGTGGTCCACGGCGGCGTCGAGAACATCGACGGGCGCGACGCCAGCGGCCAGCCGACCGACGGCGGCACCGAGGGCGGCTTCTACGAGTCCAACGAGTACGCTTTCTTCGCGGCGTTCGGGACGCAGTTCTCGGAGCGCGTCTCGGCCGGCGTCGGCCTGCGGCTCTACCGCAACGACCTGCTGCGCGGCGCCAAGTCGCCGACGGCCATCGGCATCGCGCTCGGCACGTCGGTGCAGCTGTCGGACCACGTCTCGGCCGCGCTCGCCGTAGACGACCTGTTCGCGCGCTACGAGTGGACGACGGCCGGAACGGTCCAGGCCTCGGCCACCGACTACTTCCCGACGCGCGTCCGCGGCGGGTTGGCGACGACGTTCGGCGCGCGGGCCAGCGGGAAGCCGCGCTTCACCGTCGCTGCCGAGGGCGAGCTGTTCGTGCAGCCCGCCGAGGCCACGCGGCCCGACGGCGTCATCGTGATCGGGACCGAGCCGTCGGAGGACGAGGCGACGGTCGACTACCGGCTGGCGGACGTGCTCGGCCGCGTCGGCGCCGAGGCGTGGGTAACCGACGGGTTCGCCGTGCGGCTCGGGCTCGACCGGATCGGCGCCGGCAGCGCGGGCGAGCTTCGGCCGTCGGCTGGCTTCGGCATCGAGCAGCGGTTCGTCGAGCTCGACCTCCACGTGGACTACGCCATCGTGGTCGAGCCCTTCGGCTCGGCGCTGATGCACCTCGCGACGATCCGGCTCGGCCTCTAGCGCGCCACGACGAACTGTCGCGACTGGCGGACCGTCTCGCCCGTGACGCGGACGACGTAGACACCAGCCGCCAGTCCGGCGCCGACCTCGAAGGCGTGATCGGCACCAGCCGCCAGCGGACCCTCGTAGATCCGCTGCACGCGCCGGCCGAGCGCATCGACGACCTCGACGGTTACGGTCTCCGAGGCATCGAGGCGGAGGGCAATGGTCGCCTCGCCCGTCGTGGGGTTCGGAACCGGGACCGAGAGAAGCGATGCCGTCGGCGACGCCTGGGTCGAAGTAAAGAGCTTGGCCGGATCCGGCACCTCGCGGACAGCCTCCGCGAAGGTCACGAGGCCCGACGTGTTCAGTGAATCGACAGCCGCATCGAGAGCGATTCCCGTGACGTGCCAGCGCGCGGACACCAGGTCGTCCGAGATGAAGGAGTTGAGGTTCTCACCATGAAGCTGCTGGCGGAGCACATCGACCGACTCCGACGCCGAGGCGGGGTAGGCGAGAGAGAGGAAACCGCCCAGATAGCGTGGGGCCTCGAACGTGGCCGCCGCCGCCAGGTCCGGGCACGTCGTCCGTGTCTCTCGCGTCGCTCCGCACAGTCCGCCGACGTGGCCGGTGATGGTCTGTGTGCCGTCCGCCAGCGGGAAGCCGAGGTCGGCCGGGTCGAGCGTCCACTCCCAGGTGACGGCCCCTGACGGCCCGAGCGAGATGGGGCTGTCATCCGTTGTACACATCTGGGTCAGGTCGAGATCGGGAATTTCGAACCTGAGCACGCAACTCGAGGAGCCCCAGAGCGACGTCCCCTCCGTTCCTACGTTGCGGACCGTGTAGCGGAACACGACCGGCTCGCCGTAGGCGTAGCTCGTTTGGTTGACGGATGCGTCTGCTACGAGTGAGGGTTGGGCGTACGCGACAGATGCGAGTATGAGAGAGAGGAGGAGCGTGCGCATGGTCCAGGCGGGATAGGGCCTCATGATACAACGCCGTGTCGTTTATGCCTAACCGCCAAGACCGCGCAGCGTGTCCAGAAGTGCATCGAGGCCGACGCCGGTCGTGCCGGTGCGGAAGCGGAGCGTGGCCCACACGTCGAGCGCGGCCATCTGCGCCCAGTGGATGGGCACGGCGATCCAGAAGCTCCGGCAGCGCCACACGAGCGCGCCGAGCGCGAGCCCGCCGAGGATCGAGAGGTACGCCTCGGCCGCTGGCTTCTGCGCGTGGAGGATCGCGAACGGAACGGTCTGCACGACGATGGCGAGCGGGGCCCCAAACTGCGGCGCAGTCCCGAACAGCACGAACCCGCGCCAGAGGTACTCCCAGCCGACCCAGTAGAACAGGAAAAGCGCCTCGTAGGCGAGGAAGACCCCCCAGTCGCTCCGCGCGCCGAAGAAATGGGGGTACTGCTCCCGGAACCCGGCGCCGTCGGAGAGCACCCACGTGCCGATCCCGACGAGCGGGAGGTAGAGCAGGGCGAGCGTTCCCGCGAGCCGCCAGTCGCCCAGGCCGAGGCCGGACTGGCGGGGCGTCCAGCGGAAGCCGGCAAGCAGGATGAGCGCCGGGATCACGAAGCCGAGCACGCCCTGCGTGCCGAACCACCACGCCCAGCCGCCGAACGCCGGGTCCTCGAAGCCGAACGGGTTGTCGAGCGTGCCCTGGTAGAACCGCCGATTGCCGACCTGGATCTGGAGCAGGACGAGCGCCGTCGCCGCCAGCAGGACGAGGGCGGCGCGTCGGGCATCGGGGGAGAGGCCGCCGAGGGCGGCGCGGAGGCCGCTCCATTCGCGGCGCAGGCGGTCGATCATCCGAAGCGGGGGGGACGTCGCGTCGGGGGTGGAGCGTTTCCGGCGCGGGCCCTAAACTACCCGCCGCGTATGTTCTGTCCGGAGCGTCTCCGGCCCCACGGTCGCGCCTCTACCGCTCGCCTCGAATGCGTCTCGTCCTCGCCCTCGTCACCGCCGCCTTTACCGCCATCGGCCTCGCCGGGGTGGAGGCGCGTGAGCCCAGTCCAGGCGCCGCTCTTGTGGCCCGGCCCGAGGCGCGGAATCCCCGGCTGGACTCGCTGCTGGCATCCTACGCTGGCTTCGAGCCGCCGCCGGGCCTGCCCGACCGGCTGGCGGCGGCCTGGGCCGATGCGACGCTGGAGGATCTCTCGCTGGAGCAGCGCGTGGCCCAGCTCTTCATCGTCGAACTCGGTGCGGTCCGCGACCCGGACGCGCTCGCGCGGCTCGGTGTGGGCGGCTTCCACGTGGCCCGGCGGACGGAGCCGGCCGAGGTTCTGGCGGCTACGACGCGCCTCAGCGCGCGCGCACCGGTGCCGCTCTTCTTCTCGGCGGACTACGAGTGGGGCGTGGGCCAGCCCACGAACCAGTTCACCGAACTCCCGGCGGCCATGGCCTACGGCGCGGCCGACGACGAGACGCTCGCCGAGGCCGGAGGCGCCGTGACCGCCCTGGAGGCCCGCGCGATGGGCGTCAACGTCCTGTTCGCGCCGGTTGCCGACGTCAACAACAACCCGGAGAACCCGATCATCAACACGCGGTCGTTCGGCGAGGACCCGCAGCGGGTGGGCGAGCTGGCGGCGGCCTACGTGCGTGGCGCGCAGGCGCACGGCGTCCTCGCCACGCTCAAACACTTCCCGGGCCACGGCAACACCGACACCGACACGCACGTCGCCTTCGCCGCTGTCCCGGGCAACTGGCGCCAGCTCTGGGCGACCGAGCTCGCGCCGTACCGCATCGCGCTCCGCGAGCGGCCCGGGTTCGTCATGACGACGCACCTCTGGGCCCGCGCGCTCGACCGTCGGCCGACGCCGGCCACGTTCAGCCACGCCGCGCTGGCGGGCGTCCTCCGCGACAGCCTGGGCTACGACGGCCTCATCACGACCGACGCCATGAACATGGCCGCCGTCCGCGACCGCTACGGCCCGCGCGACCGGGTCGTGCTCCCGATCCTTGCCGGCGCCGACGTGATCCTGAACGTGCCGTCGCCCGAACAGGCCATCCGGTACGTGGTCGAGGCCGTCGAGAGCGGCGAGATCCCCCGCCAGCGCATCGACGCCTCGGCGCGGCGGGTGCTGGTCGCCAAGGCGCGGCTCGGGCTCCACGTCGCCGTGCCGCCCTCGCGGGCTCGTCTCGACCGGATGCTGGGCGAGGTCCGCGGTGCCCGGTTCGCGGAGGCGCTGGCGGCGGCGGCGGTCACCGTCGTCCGGGACGGCGCGTTGCCGATCCGGAGGCGCCAGCGCGTGGCGCTCGTCCAGATGGCCAACTTCGACGCTGGCCTGCCGATGACGCGGCTGGAGCGCGACCTCGGGTCCGACTGGCGGGGCCGCGTCAGCGAGCACGGCCGGGGAGAGGACGCGGCCGTCGACGCCGTCGCCGGGGTCGATGTCGCCGTCGTCGCCCTCCACCTCCGTGTAGGGATGCGGATGCCGCCGAGGCTTTCGGCCGCGCAGACCCGCGCGCTGGACGCCATCCGCTCGACCGGGACGCCAGTGGTCCTCGTCGTCTTCGGGAGCCCCTACGCCGCGGCGCTGGCGCCCGACGCCGCCGGCATCGTCGTCGCCTACGACCGGACGACCCGCACGGCCTCGGCCGTCGCCGACGTTCTTCTCGGCCGGCGCCGCGCGACCGGCCGCCTTCCGGTCACCGTTCCCGGCCTGTCGTCAGGCGTCGGCTCCGACGGCGTCGGCGAGCGTCGCCAGTCCGTCGCGGTCGAGGAGGCGCACGAGGCCCCGGTGGATCTGCCCGATGAGGCCCGGGCCTTCATAGACGAGGCCGGTGTAGACCTGGACGAGTGAGGCTCCGGCGCGGACGCGCTTGTAGGCCGCCTCGGCCGAGTCGATGCCACCGACGCCGATGATCTGGACCTGCCCATCGGTCGTCCGGTAGAGGTGGCGGGCGAGCGCCGTCGCGCGGTCCGCGAGCGGGCGCCCGCTGACGCCGCCGCGTCCGATGGCGTCGAGACGGCTCGCGTCCGTCGCCAGCCCGTCGCGGTCGGACGCCGTGTTGGTGGCGATGAATCCGTCCACGCCGTGGTCGCGAGCGAGCTGCACCAACTCGTCGATGGCACTCGTGTCCATCCCGCCGGCCGCCAGCGGCGACCACTTGACAAGGATTGGCGGCCGGACGCCCGCCTCTCGGACCTCGGCCATGACGGCCGTCAGCAGCGCATCCAGCGCCTCCGGCGCCTCGAAGGTCTTGCCCTCAGCCGTGTTCGGGCACGACACGTTGAGCGCGAGGTAGTCGGCGTGGGGGAGGAGGGCGGCGACGGACTGGCGGAAGTCCTCGACGCCGGCCGCGCCCAGGATCGTCGGGTCGTGCGTCTTGGCGACGTTGACGCCGAGGACGAGGCCGGGCCGTCTCTCTGTCGTCGCCAGCCGGGCTGCGACGGCCTCGGCGCCGTCGTTGTTCAGCCCCATCCGGTTGACGAGCGCGCGGTCGGCCGGCAGACGAAAGGCGCGCGGCTTCGGGTTTCCCGCGCTCGGCCGCGCGCTGACCGACCCGACCTCGGCGAACCCGAGCCCCAGCGTCGGCCAGAAACGGACCAACCCCGCGTTCTTGTCGAACCCGGCCGCCAGTCCGACGGGCGAGGCGAACCGGAGGCCCCAGACGGTCTGGGCCAGCCGCTCGTCGGCGCGCGGGAAGAGGGCGCGGACGACGGCAGGCGTCCGCTGGCCCAGGCGTGCGGCGCGGAGGCCCCAGCCGTGCGCGGCCTCGGCGTCGAGGCGAAACAGGAGCGGTCGGAGCAGGCGGTACATGCGAGAAGGGTACCGAGCGATGGGCGAGGAGGAAGGCCCCGCGCCCATCACCCCGGACTCTTCACCCTACCAGCCCGGCGAGAGGGTGAAGCCGAACACGCCACGTCCCTTCGGCAGGTCCCCGTCGACGCCCCAGCGGGAGAACGGGAAGGCGTAGTACGGTTCGACGATGAGCGCGCCGAGTACGTTGACCCGGGCCGAGACACCGGCCGAGAAGATCGGAACCTGCTCTTTGAAGGGGGCACCGTAGCATCGGACGTCCACGTCACAGGTGAGATCATCGAGGTCGACACCGTCCTGGAGCCCGCTGATGCCGAAGTACGGCGCTTCCCCCCACGCGAAGCCCGCGTCCCCGAAGAAGACGAGCTCCGTCGGGAGGTAGGGGAAGTTGATGAGCCCGAGCTGGGGCACGCCGAAGAGAGGCAGCCGTAACTCGGCCGAGGCCACGGCCACGCGCGAGCCGAAGAGGTCGTCGTAGAAGGCATTCTGCTGGTCGGCCGTCTCGAAGTTGAACGACTGATAGCTGTAGCCGCGGACGAGCTGGCCGTTGCCGAGGAAGATCGGAGTCAGGCGGCCCGAGGACGCGTCCGGTCCATAGCGTCCGACGTGAAGCGCCCGGACGGCGAACGTCAGCGGGACTCGGCGGGGGAGCAGGCTCGGCCGGAGGAACTCATAATGGCGGGCGTCGATGGTTGGCGAGGCGAAGGTCAGCGAACCTGTCGTGATGTCGGCGCCGAACCGGTACCGCGTGCCGCGGATAGGCGACGTGAATCCGAACAGCGACGTGTCGCCCACATAAGCCACGCCGGCCTCCGCGAGGTTGATGGGGTCGGGGAGCCCGTCGAGCCCCGTCCGCTGGTAGGAGTCGGCGAAGCCATCGTCGTTCACGTCGAGGAGCTGGTCATACTCGAGGTCGTAGGCATAGCGCTGCACGCCCGCCTGGGCCTCGATCCGCTGGCTCTGGTTGAACGGGTAGGCCACGAGACCCGTGACGTTCGTAATCGTCGTCCGGTAGTAGTAGGTCGTGACGTAGTCGTACGGGTCGGTGCCGGGCGAGTAACCGCGGAAGGCCTGGAGGTAGGGGATGCGTCCGACGATGGCGCCATAGTTCAGGCGTCCGCCCCGGTTGTAGTACAGGGCCTGTCCGCCGATGTCCTTGAGCGTTCCGTTGGCCGCGACCGCCACGCCGAGGACGTTGTCGCTCAGCTGGTCCGAGAAGAGCATCGAGATGCCTCCCGAGAGGCCGAAGCCCGAGCTGTAGTACGGGTCGTAGCCGGCGCCGACGGTCGGCTGGCTGATGTAGTCGAGCGAGAGCTTGGGCCGGTAGCCGCGCGTCGGGAACGTCTGGGCCTCCGGGAGCCCGCCCGTCGCATCGGCGACGTAGTTCTGAACGATGGACCGCGAGAACGCGTCGGTGGGCGGCAGCACGTCCGCCAGCGTGGCGCCGGCGTCCACGGCGGGCGTGCCCTCGGCGTCGGCGGCGTCGGTGCGATACACCGAGTAGCGCTGACCCTCGAACACCGAGTACGCGACGTTGCCAGTCCCCTCGGCCACGGAGAGAGCCGGCGAGAGGTCGGCGATGCCGGCCACGCCCGTCGCTAGGTTCGTGACCTGGAAGACCTGGCCCGAGGCGATGTCGACACGGTAGACATCGTTGAAGCCGCCGTTGTCTGAGATGAAGTAGAGGCTCTCCCCGTCCGGTGCCCAGGCCGGGTTGATGTGCTTGGCCTCCGAGAACAGGTCAAGTGTCTCGACCTCGCCCGAGGCGACATCGTAGAGCGCGATCTGCATCGGGGCGTAGGTGAGCCGGACGAAGTCGGTCCGCGGCCCTCGGTCGGTTGCGAAGGCGATTTGCGAGCCATCGGGACTCCAAGCCGGCTGGAGGTCCGAGTACCGGTCGTTGGTGAGCTGGCGGACGGCGCCGGTGGCGAGGTCGACCGTGTAGAGGTCCGAGATGCCGCCCCTCACGCCGGTGAAGGCGATCTGTGAGCCATCGGGGCTCCACGACGGGTCTTTGATCGCGCCGATGCCCTCGACCGCCAGCCGACGGACGACGTCACGGCGGCCCACGTCGAGCAGCGCGATCTCGTTGTCGCCGCCGGCGAAGACGACGAAGGCGAACTGCCGGCCGTCGGGGCTCCACGTGCCCGCGCTTTCGATGAACCGGAGCGCGTCTGTGTGCGCATCGGTCGCGGTCGACTGGAGCTTGGAGAGGACCTCGCCCGTCGCCGCATCGGCGAGGAAAAGGTCGATGCCGAAGAGGTCGAGTTCGCTCAGATAGGCCACGTAACGGCCGTCGGGGGAGAGCTGCGGGGCGATGTTGATGGCGCCCGTCTCGCGCTCCCGGGCAAGGAGGCGCGTCGCATCGAGGCGGGGCAGGGAGTCGGGATAGGCGAGGTAGCGGGGGCGTTTGGGGCGGTCGCCCTCGGCGCGGGCGCGGGCGCGGGCGGCGCGCTCTTCGGCGATGGCCGCGAGCTCCTCCTCGGATCGAGGCGGTCCGGGGACCTCGCGTCCGGCGGCAGGCGGCGCCAACTCGGCGCGGAGCGCATCGGCCCAGCGCTCCGAGAGCTGGTCGGCCGAGAGGCCGGTGACGGCCACGATGGCCGTGTCGAGCGGGGCGTTGAGGGCGGTCTGGAAGAGCTGGACGCCGGCCTCGTCGCCGTAGGTGCCGGCCACGAAGGCCCAGAACGGCTGGCCGTACTGGTACTCGTTGTACGACCCCGAGCGCTGCAACTCGCCGAGGGTCGGGAAGTCGTCGCGGAGGATGGCATCGCGCATCCACATGGCCGTCAGCGCGTCCTCGCGCCCGACCGAGTAGTACTCGGCCATGCCCTCGATGACGAACAGCGGGAGCCGGACGAACTGCGCGAACCGGCCGCTTCGCTGCGAAATGTCATACTGGAACTGGTGAACGAGCTCGTGGCCGAGCACGTGATCGGTCTCGGCATAGGTCCCGGCCATGGCCAGCACGACGCGCTGGCGGGCGCCCTCCGTCACTCCCTGCGTGCCCTCGCCGATGTCAGCGATGTTGGTCTGGCGGAAGTCTGCGTCGTCGGCGTAGAGCACGATCGACTTGCGCTCGTCGAACTCGTGGCCCAGGATCGTCGAGAGCCGGTCGTACCACCGCTCGGCCATGCGGGCAACGTCGCGCGCGGCCTGATCCATGCCCTCGTAGAAGTAGAGGTCGAAGTGCTCGGTTTCGAGGACGCGGAAGTCGAAGTCGTCGTAGCGGACCTTGTTGCGGCCGAAGTACTGGGCCTGCGCGGTTGGCGCGAGGGCGGCCAGCAGGGTGGCGGCCAGGAGGGCCGGGAAGAATCTGCGCATGGGATGGAGAGTCAGTACAGCGTGGCCGGGCCGCGGGCAGGCGGCGTCACGGGGGGCACGTCGGAAGGCCCTCCGCGTCACGAATCGAAGAGCGTACCCCCTGCACGTCGTGGGGTTCTAGCGAGGCGCTGGGGGCCGGCGTTTGGGGGCTCGCCCCACGGGGCGCCCGGGGGCGCCGCCAGCCGGAGAGGGGGCGCGAAGAAGGCACGCGGCGGCACGAACTGTGTGGACGTGGCGTTCGTACCCTCCGCCCGAGGGGGCGGTCGTTTTGCCCCCCGATCCCAGGCCTCCCGCCCATGCCGACTCTCCTCGCTCAGACGGCCCGCGAAGACGCGCGCGTCCGGTACAACGTGTTCACGCTGCTCGTCTTCGGGCTCGTCGCCTTCCTCGGCGCGCGTCTGGTTCAGATGCAGATCGTCGACCGCGATGAGTACACGAGCGAGGCCGAGGGCAACGCCATCGAGACCAAGATTGTCCGGCCCGCGCGCGGCTACATCTACGACCGCAACGGGACGCTCCTCGTCGACAACGAGACGACGATCACCGTCATGGTCGAGCCCCGGTACTTCGACGAGGCCGACCTCCCGCTCGTGGCCGAGCTGGCGAGCACGCCCTACGACGAGGTCAAGGCGCGCTACGACGCCATCATCGCACGGTCGTCGTACCAGGAGGACTGGCTGCTCAAGAACGTCCCGTTCTGGACCTTCGCCCGGCTTCAGGAGAACCAGTTCCAGCTCCGTGGGATCAGCTTCCGCGAGGACCAGCAGCGGCGCTACCACAGCAGTGCTCGGCTGACGCATGTGCTCGGCTACGTCAACGAGATCAACCGCAACCAGCTCGACGCGATGAAGGAGCAGGGCTACCAGCAGGGAGATCGCGTCGGTGCGACGGGCCTGGAGCAGCAGTACGAGCCCGTCCTTCGTGGCCGGGTCGGGCGCGAGTTCGTGCTCCGCAACGTCCACGGCATGGAGGTCGAGGCCTACGAGGGAGGCGCGCAGGACGTCGAGCCCGAGTCCGGCTTCGCGCTCACGCTGGCGATCGACGCGAAGGTGCAGGCGCTGGCCGAGAGCCTCTTCGTGAACAAGCGCGGCGGAGCCGTCATGCTAGATGCCAAGACCGGCGGCGTCATCGCCATGGTCTCGGCGCCGGACTTCGACCTCGACATCTACCGCGACGGCATCACGAAGGCCGAGAACGCCTTCCTCAACAACAACCCTGAGCGGCCGCTCTTCAACCGGGCCACCCAGACGGCACTCCCGCCGGGCTCGACGTGGAAGCCGTTCATGGCGGCGGTCGCACTCGAGGAGGGCATGATCGACGAGAACACGACGCTCTACTGCGGGGGCGGCTACGTCCTCGGCCGGCTCTACCGGTGCCACGGCGGCGCCCACGGCGACATCACCGTCCGTGACGCTATCCGGGTGTCCTGCAATACATTCTTCTTCCGGATCATGAACGACACGTTCGTGAACGAGAAGCACCCCGAGGGCATCCGGATGAACCTCGACATGTGGAGCACATGGGCCCACCGGTTCGGCTTCGGTCAGCTCTCGCCGCTCGACCTCCCGAACCAGGGGACGGGCCTCATCCCGGACTCCTCGTACTACGACCGGGTCTTCCCGGCCGGCTGGGGTCCGGGCTACACCGTCAACCTCGGCATCGGCCAGGGCAACATGGGCGTGAGCCCGCTCCAGCTGGCGCGCTACGCCGCCGCCATCGGCAACGGTGGGACGCTCGTCACGCCGCACCTCGTGATGGCCCAGACCGACCCCTCGCGCGACTCGACCTGGACGCCCACCCGGCGCCGGTCACAGACGCTGCCCATCGAGCCGCGCAACCTCCTGGTCGTCCGCGAGGGCATGGAGGCGGTCGTCACGGATGGGACGGCGCGGCGGGCCCAGATCCCGGCCGTCGAGAACTTCGCTGAGATCACGCTCGCCGGAAAGACGGGCACGGCCGAGAACCCGCGAGGCAAGGACCACGCCGTGTTCATTGCCTATGCCCCGGCCGACGACCCCCAGGTCGCCGTCGGCGTCATCGTCGAGAACGCCGGCTTCGGCTCGACCACGGCGGCGCCCATCGCCAGCCTCATGATCGAGCAGTACCTCCGCGGCCGGATCGTGTCGCCCCAGCGTCAGGACTACATCCCCTTCGTCCGCTCCCAACGCTCCATCGGCCGGATCTAGGGAGGTCTGGGTTCGGAGCTCGGGGTTGAAGCCTGAGACGACCGAACTCTGACCCCCGCCCCCGGAATCCTCTATGCGACCCTGGTACAAGAACCTCGACTGGATCACCCTCCTGCTCTGGGCGATCCTCGTCGGGATCGGGCTGACGTCGATCTACAGCGCCACCCACGGGCCGGCGCGGGAGTTTCTGCTGGAGTCGGTCCAGCAGAACTTCAACCGCCAGCTCCAGCTGTTGGCGGTCTCGGTGGTGGCGATGGTGATCATCCTGCTGCTGCCGGCCCGCGTGCTCGTCCGGCTGGCGCCGGTGGCGTATGTGTTCTGCCTGGGCCTGCTCGGGGCCGCGCTCGCCTTCGGGCGCGAGGTGAACGGCGCCAAGAGCTGGCTCTACATCGGGCCCATCGGCCTGCAGGTGGCCGAGCTCGCCAAGGCGGGCACCGTCCTGGCCGCGACGGCCTTCCTCTCGCGCAAGGAGGTCCGCCGCGTCACGTTCGGCTGGAACTGGCCGTTCATCCGGACCCTCGTGTTGTTCGGCCTCATCGTCGGGATTCCGATGCTCCTGGTCGTGGCGCAGAACGACACCGGGACCGGGCTGGTCTTCGCGGGGCTCATCCCGGTCATGCTCTTCTGGAGCGGGCTCGTGCCGCTGCCGTGGATGGCGCTCCTGTTCGGAGGGCCGGCCGTCGCCGCTTATCTGGTCATCGTGAACCCGACCTGGGCGGCCATCTTCGTGGCAGCGGCGGCAGGCGGCATGCTGCTCTGGACCCGCTCGCGGCTGTTCGCGACGCTCATGCTGGTGGGCGTCGGGGCGTTCGCCATCGTCGTGTACCTCGGGCTGTTCAAGGTGCTGGAGCCGCACCAGATCGACCGGATCGTCGCGTTCGACAACCCCGAGCAGTTCCGCTACGGGGCCGGCTTCCACGTCATCCAGGCCAAGGCCGCCATCGGCTCCGGTGGGCTCCTCGGCAAGGGGTTCACCAACGGGACCCAGACCCAGCTGGCCTACATCCCGGAGAACTCGACCGACTTCATCTTCTGCGTGATCGGCGAGGAGTTCGGGTTCCTCGGCACGATGACGGTCCTGCTCGTGTTCGCCTTCCTGATGGTCCGGATGGCGGGGCTCGGCGTGCAGGCGGGCTTCGCGCTGCCGCGCCTGTTCGTGGCCGGCGTCACGGGCATCTTCTTCGTCCACATCCTGATCAACGTGGGCATGACCATCGGGCTCATGCCGGTCATCGGCATCCCGCTGCCGTTCATCTCGTACGGCGGCTCGGCGCTGCTGGCCAACACGACGATGCTCGCCATCGCGCTCAACCTCCACGCCAAGCGCGACCAGTTCGCGGTCTACTCGTAGCTCGCGCCCGGCTGGCGGGGCGTGTCAGCGCTCCGCCAGTCGGGCGAGCGGGCCTCGCGCGTACGGCGCCACGGCTGCCAGCGGCACGCCGACATGGAACGCCCCGGCGGCGTAGTACGAGAGCTGGTACGGCGGGATGTGGACCGTCACCGAGTCCGCGTCGAGCGTGAGGCCCACCTGGCCGGCGCGGATGGAGTCGAGGCCCTCGGGGTAGAACGACGTCTCGGTCACCGGGTCGCCCATGACGCGCGTCAGCCGGTCGAGCACGCTGCGCTCGACGTAGGCCGCCAGCGTGTCGCCCCAGGGCGCGTCCGGGCGGAAGAGGTCGGCCGCGGTGAGCGCGGCGCCGGTCTCCAGGTCGAAGACGAGCGGGCGGAAGAACGTCATGCCGTGCGCGCCGCCGGTGTAGGCGTAGACCTCGACGAGCGCGCTGAACACGCCGCCGCCGATGAAGGGCCGCTCCGTGCCGCCGGCGATCTCCGTGGTGTAGGCGGGGCGGTCCGCGCCGGCCGGCGGTGGCTCGGAGGGGCGGTAGGAGGCGGCGATGGCCTCCATCGAGTCCGCGATGGCCGCGTTGATGGCGCGGGCGGCCTCGGGCAGCGCGCCGGCAGCGCTCGCCAGCTGCGGGTAGCCGAGGGCGACGGTGAAGAGGAGGTCGGGCTCGTCGACGAGCAGCGAGTCGACCTCGACCGAGAATTCCGGGGCGGCCGCCGAGGACGAGACGGCGCGGGGCGTCGCGTCGGCGGGCGTGTCGGTGGACGGGGACTGGCAGGCGGCGAGGCCGGTGGCCAGCAGGGCGAGCAGAGAGAGGCGCATGGGGTGAAGAGCCGGCGAGGCGTCGAAACGGGACGAACGCGCCGGTTAGCTTCCCGCTCCCGCTTTTCTGAGCCTTCGAGACCGATGGAAGAGACGCTCGCCGCCGCCGTCCGCGCCGCCCTCGCCCGTCTTCCGGACCTCCCGGCCGACTTCGACCCCGAGGCCGTCGCCGTCGAGTTCCAGACGCCCAACGACCCGACCCACGGGGACCTCGCGACGAACGTCGCGCTCCAGCTGGCGCGCCCGCTCCGCCGCGCGCCGCGCGCCATCGCCGAGGCCATCGCCGAGGCCATCGAGGTCGACCCCGCGCAGGTCGCCGCCGTCGAGGTCGCCGGGCCGGGCTTCCTCAACGTCCGCTTCGCCAGCGCCCACCTCGCCGCCGGGCTGGCGGAGATCCTGGACCAGGGCGACGCCTACGGCCGCGTCGACGACCACGCGGGCCAGACGGCCATCGTCGAGTACGTCTCGGCCAACCCCACCGGCCCGCTGACGGTCGGCCACGGGCGCAACGCGGTCCTCGGCGACACCATCGCCAACCTGCTCGCGTGGACCGGCTACGACGTCACGCGCGAGTACTACTTCAACGACGCCGGCCGCCAGATGCGCGTCCTCGGCGAGAGCGTCCGCGCCCGCTACGAGGCCCTCGTGGACGCCTCGACGCCGACCAAGGCGCTGGAGGACGGCCTGGAGGTGCCCGCCTCGTTCCCCGAGGACGGCTACCGCGGCGACTACATCGCCGACGTCGCCCGCCAGCTGGCCGACGACCACGGCGACGCGCTCCTCGGCGCGCCCGACGTGACCCCGTTCAAGGAGGCCGCCGAGGCGGCCATCTTCGACGAGATCATGGGCACCCTCCGCCGCCTCGACGTCGTCATGGACACGACGTTCAACGAGCACGCGCTCTACCAGGGCGACCCGGCGCCCGTCTGGGACGTGGTCGAGAAGCTGACGGCGGCCGACCTCGCCTACGAGGCCGAGGGCGCGACGTGGTTCAAGACCTCCGCCCTCGGCAAGACCGTCACGCGCGACGGCGAGGAGGAGGGCAAGGACGTCGTGCTGGTGAAGGCCTCCGGCGAGCCGACCTACCGGCTCCCGGACATCGCCTACCACATGGAGAAGCTGGGGCGCGCCGACCTCGTGCTCGACGTCTTCGGCGCGGACCACATCGCGACCTACCCCGACGTGCTCCGCGGCGTGCAGGCCCTCGGCGGCGACCCCAGCCGCGTCGACGTCGTCGTCTACCAGTTCGTCACGCTCGTGCGCGGCGGCGAGCCGGTCAAGATGAGCACCCGCAAGGCGACCTACGTCACGCTCGACGACCTCATGGACGAGGTCAACGCGGTGCTCGCCGAGAAGGCCGGCGCCGAGATGGACACCGACGCCGGCTCCGACGTCGTCCGGTTCTACTTCCTCATGCGCGCGCCCGGCACGCACCTGGAGTTCGACCTCGACCAGGCCACCGAGGCGTCCGACAAGAACCCGGTCTTCTACCTCCAGT
>CAYPVZ010000022.1:0-17079 GCA_964414235.1 uncultured Rhodothermales bacterium
ACTCAACCAACCCCGACCCCCCGCACCCCGAAACCGACCCGGTCGGGGGCGCTGAATATGCCCGACCGGAAATCTGCGCCGTGCGCCCTGTCCTGTTTGCTGGACGTGCGGCGGGCCGTTGCCTCGCGCGCGGATACGCCTCTAGAGAGGGATCTCGAGACTCGTCTTGAGAGGCGTATCCGGCTCACCTACAGGCGAATGGAGGCGTATGCACTTGGGGGGTGCTCCTCTCTCATCCCCCCAGCCCCCCCTTCTCTCTCCTCACGCCTAAAGTCGTGTGTGCGGGGGCGATTGTCAAGGGTGGGGGCGGAAATGGGGGTGATTGCGTTGTGGGACGATGGGGGCGTATTCTGGCGGCGAGTCAACTCGTCACTATGCCATGCGCGCTCTGGGCATCGTCGTCCTCGTGGGTCTCGTCGTGGTTCCGGCTTTCGTCGTCGGGGCGCTGGCGGTCCTCGTGGTCGGCGTGGGTGGGATCGCGCGTCTCCTGAGTACCTGAATGGCGATCGAGGTCGAGCGCGGCCACCACTACGACCGCTACGTGGTCACGCTCTATGAGCGGAGCGAGGCGGCGGCCCACGAGGACGCGGCGGTCCGGGCCTACGTCCACTGGCGCGAGGCCGACGAGGAGGGGCAGTGGGTCGAGAGCGACGACGGGCTCGTGCTCCAGATGCTCAAGTACTCGGTATACCCGAAGACGGATCGGTCGCGCGGCGTGTACCGGCGGTTCTCGGTGAGCCGGGCGTTCGAGGCGCAGAACTGGCGGCCGGGCGCGGGCGGTGGGCGGTGGGTGACGCGGGGGAACCCGCGGCTGCTGATCCGGCCGTTCTTGGAGCGCGGCGGGTTCGCGGAGCAGCGGCCGGGGAGCTGGGACGAGCAAGAGGGGAAGAAGGGTCGGGCGCGGCGTGGGGCGAAGCTGCTGGCGGTGCTGTGGCTCATGCGGACGGTCGACGGGAAGGACCTGACGCTGGCGGACTGGGAGCGTGTGGGGGAGGCGTACCGGCCGCGCCAGACGAATCCGCGGGCGACGGCCCGGGTGTTCTTCAAGAGCGAGGAGGGGCGACGGCTCTTCCACCGAAGCCTGCTGGAGGTGCTGGGCGTGAACGAGGACGACATCCGCGACGAGCAGGTCGCGATGCTGAAGGAGTTGTTCGGGGCGGCGAAGCAGAAGGGGAAGATCACGGAGGCGATGGAGGTGATCGACCGGATCGCGGCGGCCCGTCGTGGGCAGGAGCACCGGGCCCCGCTGGCGGCGCCGTCTTTCCCGTCGGCGGTGAAGGGGCAGCTGCCGCCGCCGGGGACGAGTGGGGGTGGCGTGTTCGAGGGGTTCGCGACGTTCGTGGAGGAGGCCGAGGTGGTCGACGAGACGCCTGCGGGCGAGAACGAGACAGAAGGGGGGGGCGACGATGCGTAGCGTGCTGTCTGACCTGTTCGTCTTCGCGCTCATCCTCTTGCTGGGCCTCTCGCTCGGTGGCTGTCGCGCCTCGCGGACGGTCGTCGTGGAGCGGCCCGCGCCGCCCGCCTCGGTCGTCGTCCGGAGCGACACGGTTCGGGTCGTCAGCCCGCCCGACACGGCCTACGTCGTCGTGGCGCGGCGCGACACCGTGACCCTCCCGGGGCGCGTCGTCGAGCGCGAGGTGGTCCGGACGGTGCCTCGCGTGGTGACAGTCTACCGGGAGCCGCGGCCGGACTCGGCGTTCGTCTTCGGCCTCCACGCGCTCGTCGTCGACTCGTCAGTCGTTCGGCTGATGGGCTACCGGAGCGACTTCGAGTACGCGCGGCCCGTCCCCGGCGAGACGCTGGTGGTCGAGGGCCGGGGCCGCGACTCGCTGGCGGCGTCCGTCGTGGGCGAGCCGGTCGTGCCGCCCGCCGAGACCATCGAGTGCCCGGCGTGTCCGCGGTGCCTCGTCACGCGCTCGTTCTGGGGCTACGTCCGCCTCACCTGGATCGTCGCCGTCGTGCTCCTGCTGGGGATCGCGGGCGGCTTCTTCGCCGGGCGCTTCTCGCGCCTCGGACCCCTCTCGCTCTCATCACGATGAACATCGACATGACCCGCGTCGCCGACATCACGGCGGCCACGGCCCTTACTGCACTCGGCGACCGCGTCGTCCTGGAGGCGCTCCTGCCGCCGGACCAGACCAAGGGCGGCATCCTCCTCAGCGACGACGCGAAGCTGAGCTACCCGCCCATCGGGCTCGTCCTCTCGGTCGGCGAGGCCGTCACGCGCTGCAAGGAGGGCGACGTCGTGCTGCTGACGGCGGCGGGGCAGCCGCTGACGATCGGCGAGCGGATCGTGACCGTGCTGACGCAGGACATGGTCGTGGCCAAGCTGGAGGGCGTCGAGCCGGAGAAGCGGTCGAAGATCGTCCAGGCGAAGAGCCAGATTGTCGGGGCCGCCTGACTGCCCGCGCTGCGGCCGGGGCGACGAGGTCATCCCGGTGCCTGGCGGCGAGGCACCGCGCGTCCGCGTCCTCGTCGACCACCCCACGCCGCAGTTCGTCTGTCGGACCTGCCACGAGCGGGTCTACCTCGAGGGCGACGTCCGCGCGCCCGTCGACGCCTTCAGGCCCCGCACCGCCCGCGCCACGACGGCGCCCCTCTTCGATGGCTGAGTTCGGCTTCCAGACACCCGATGTCGATCCCGCGCGGCTCTCACGCGAGGAGGTCCTGACAGGCCAGCTCCAGGCAGAGCGGCGGCGGTTGATGCGCCAGCGGGCCGTGCTTCCCGAGGAGTCGGCGCGGCGGGCCTCGTTGACGGAGCGGATCGCCCAGATCGACGCGGACCTCCAGACGCACCGGGCGAACGCGAAGACGTAGACTCGGCCGAGAAGGGGAGAGCCCGGCGCCGTGGGGGCGCGCTGGCCGCACCGTTGACGCAGGCCCAGAAGACCCGCCGCATGGCCGAGCTGGCGCGCAGCCCGCTCCTCGTCACGCGCGACCTCGTCCTCCCGCCCGACCAGCGCGCGGCCTCCGCCGACCCCGCTGAGGTCCACCGCGAGATCGAGCGGCGCGTGCTCGACCTCGACGTCCAGGTCCAGAATCTCGTCGCCCCGCGCGGCATCTCGAAGACGACGACGGTCGACGGTGGCGTCGTCGTCTGGCACCTGTTCGTCGAGTAGCTCTACCGCTGGCTCCTCCGGCCCGCCGACGTCCGCCAGCGGATCGGGCCGCCCGAGCGTCGCCGCAAGCACGTCATCATCGGCGGCAAGAACGAGGAGGAGGCCCAGAAGAAGCTCGGCCTCATCAAGGGCGTCCTCGGCGACAAGGGCTCGTCGTCGTCGGCCGAGGAGGGCGCCCGCGTCGAGCCGTCGGCGGAACTGCGCGCGCTCTTCGGCGACTGGGGACACTCAACGGCCGTCGAGTGGAGCGCGGGTCGGATCGTGCTCAAGGATGGGTCGATCATCCAGGCCAAGGGCATGCGCCAGCCGCTCCGGGGCTCGAACGAGTCGGCGCTCCGGATCACGCTGTTCGTCGGCGACGACCTCGAGGACGAGCACAACACGGTCAACCCGGAGATGGTTATGCGGAACGCCCGGTGGTGGGACGCGACCGTGATCCCGGCGCTCGACCCGCACATCGGCCGGGCCATCAACATCGGGACGCCGCAGGCCGGGCCGTGCCTCGTCGTCGCGCTCCACCAGGCCTACGCGGGCGAGCGGGCCGCCGAGCGGGCTGGCACGCTGGGGCGGACGCTCACGCGCGACTCGGTGTGGTTCCAGAACGTTGTCGACGGCGACTTCTCGGACAACCCGACGGACCCTGCGACGGGCGAGCCGGTGTGGGGCCGGAACCGGACGTCGGTGAAGCCGGGGACGGTCGTCGTGCCCGACGAGGCGGCGGGCGAGTGGGTCGACCACGACGACGACGGGACGGTCTGGCTGAACCGTCCGGGGACGCTGTGGCCCGCGCGGCTCACGCGCGAGAAGCTCGAGGACGCCCGGTTCTATTGCGAGACGACGGAGGGCGTCGGCGTGGGCGTGTTCTACCGTGAGCACTGCTGCCTCCGCGTGGGCGACGCCGAGCAGGTCTTCCAGCCCCACTTCTTCGAGGTGGCGCGCCAGTGGATCGGCCGCTACGAGGCAGGGGAGCGGACGCCGGAGGAGGGGACGCTCGTGGTGACGCACCTGGGCGGCGTCGCGCTCAAGGACGAGCTGCGGCTGCCTGCGTGCGTCTCGACGGGCGTCGACCCTGCGTTCTCGACGGCGACGACGGCGGACCGGACGGCGATCGCGAATGTGGCCACGACGCGCTCGGAGGACCGGGGCGAGGAGGTGTGGGAGCTTCCGGGCGTCCACGCGCGGCTCCACCCGTCGATGCTCCTGGGGGCCGTCCACACGAACCACGAGCGGTTCCGTCCGGCGCGCGGGCTCATCGAGGTCGTGCAGGCCCAGGTGTTCGTCGCGCAGCAGCTGTGGGAGCAGTTCCGCTTGCGGTACGTGCACGACCGGCCGCGGACGGCGAAGAAGGGGGTCGGGTCGCGCATCGCGAGCCTGGAGCCGTGCATGAACCCGCAGACGGCGGGGAAGGGGAGCGTGCCGCGGTTCTGGCACCTGCCGACGTCGCCGTTGAGGACGCAGCTGATGGCGTACCCACGCGGGCACGACGACTACGCGGACGCGGTGGAGAAGGCGTACCGGGGGCGGGTTCGGCCGACGCACGCGCTGACGGACGACGAACAGGGCCCAAAGACGCTTGGGCGGAGCCCGTTGGACCCTATGATTCTGTGACCCTCTTCCGCGCCTCTGAGAAGTCGGAGTAAGCAATGGGGTTGCTTTATGACGTGGCTACGTGGCATATTCGTGGTAGCTAGGTCGCGCCCACTTTCTCTTGCGCCGTGTTGAATGACCCCTTGGGATTCCACCTCCAGCCCCTCCACCACAGCAGCCACTGCGGCTTCGGTGCCGTTTGATCAGGGGAACATCATGACAGATGAGGAGAAAGATCGGGCTCACCATATGGCCATCGTCCGGTCGGGGCATGTCGCCGACGTGGTGAAGGCCCTCATCGCTGGAGCTGTGGTCGTTCTCGGACTCTACTTCATCAGCGACACGATCAAGGCGTTTGCCGGGAAGGAGTCTCAGGCAGCCGTGGACATCCCGATCGATGGGATCGCCTCCTGGGTAACGACCTTCCTCTTTGGGGTGTGGGGCGTCTTTCAGCACCGGGTTCGCAAGAGCGAGACGGAGAGGTTTACCTCCCGAATTCGTGAACTCGAACTGAGGATTGACCCGGGACGGTCGTCTATGCGGGACATTCCCAGCGACCTCACGTAGGATCTCCTTTCCCATAGCTCCATCCTATTTCAGCACCTTCTCCCCATCTCCGATTGCCAATAAGCACACCTCTACCCGGCTCGCGTCGTTCTGTCTCCTCTCTCTCCTGACCCCATGGCCACCCTCTTCCAGCCCCATACGGTAGCGGGCCTGAGCTTCTGGCTCAGCGCGCTCATGGTCTACCTGCTCTGGCGTTACGGGTACCGCCCTCTCCTTCTTGACGTCTACAAGGCCAAGATCTTCGAACTCCGGGCCAAGCTCTTCGACCTCGCCGCCGACGGAGTGTTTGACTTCGAGGAGGAGGCGTACTGGGCGACGCGGGATCGGCTGAACGCTCGCGCGGGGTACGCTCACCGCCTCTCGCTGGTAGACTTCCTGATCACGAGGCTGTTCATCCCCGACTTCGAGGACTCGTCTGATCGGGTTGCTCAGGAACGGCAGAGGATTTTGGACTCGGCGACGACAGTGGCCGGGCGAGCGGCTGTCGAACAGATTGAGGATCAGGCCGACGAGATCTCGGTCATCCACTTCGTGATCGTGACTCCGCTGGCGTGGGTCCTGGCTGTCTTCGCAGCATGCACGGCCCTTGCCCGACGGGCGAGGAAGGGCTTTCGTATCCGGTTCCGGTCTCTCGACATGGAGCGGATCGTGGGCCGGAGTCTACTCAGGTCGCATTCTTGGCCCCCGCTGCTACTTCCGTTTCTGGAGGACCAGGAGCGAGCGGAACCAGAGGAGCCGGGACCGCTCGAAGCGGTCCCGGTGAGGGCGCTCTACGCCTCGGGCGGTATGCTCTGATGGATCTGGGGTCGTCAGGCGTTCGGGATTCTCTCGCTGCTCGTCGTCCCATACAGGTTCCAGCTCGCCATGTCAGTTGAGCCCGCTGAAGCGGGGGTGACACTCCTGATTCGGAATCTGCCGTTCTGCCGTACTCTGGCTCTCCGCCGCCACGATCTTCGCTTGGATGCCTGCATCCCCATTCTCCCACGTCTGGCGCCGCCTGGCCAAGGTCGGGTACGGGAAACCGTTCGTGGATGCCAACCCGGTCTTGCCAAGTTGGTGGGACGAGGAGATGGGGGAAAGCCAAGCGGGTTTCGAAATGACGGTGGGTCTTCTGGCCACGCGGCTTGGGTTGACGCACGAGTCGCTGCGTGATCCAAGAGCGGACCTCGTCTTTCGGCACGATGCCCCGGTTCGCTTCAAGCTCAAGAACGGAACCGTGTCTGAGGAGGTCAGCGCCTCTCAGACGTTCGCCGTTCAGGTTGCGCGGCTCGTTCTGAAGGGTGTTCCTGACCTAAAGGGGACTTCTGGGCGCGAGCCCATGGCCGCAGCGGCTATCCAGATCAGAGATTACGTCCTGGGAGAAGACGTTCCGTGGATCGACCTGGACGCCCTTCTACGATGGGCGTGGGGTGTGGGCATCCCCGTCGTCCACGTAGATTGCCGGAGGATCAAGGGCCGCACTATGGAGGCGATGGCCGTTCGTGTCGATGGGCGGTATGCCATCGTCCTCAGCCTCAACCACCGGTCTCGCGCCCGTTTGCTCTTTCACCTCGCGCACGAGCTGGGCCACGTCATGCTCGGTCACCTCGACCACGATGGCGTGATCGCAGATGAGGGCATCGCTGACGGGGCTCAGGGAGACGTGGTCGACCAGGACGACCAAGAGCGAGAGGCCAACGCGTTCGCCGTCGAGTTGCTTACCGGTGAAGCAAGGACGGTCTACAAGCTGGGAGCGAAGGCGCGAACGGAAACGCTGATCAACAACGCCGTTGCGAAGGCCGAGCGGGACCGCGTCCACCCCGCGAGCATCGTGATGCTCAACACGCAGTATCTCAGGAACGAGATGCCGCACATCAATCCCTGGGGCAGGGCCTCTCGTGCGCTCAGAGATTTGGAGCCTGATTCGGATGCTCCGTACGAGATCAACCAGGTTCTCCAAGAGACGCTTCAGTGGGATAGGTTGAGCGAGGACCAGGTTGAGTACTTAGAAGAACTGCTTGATCTAGAGGAAGCGTAAGGGTGCAGGTCCTGTTCGACACCGACGTCATCTTGGAGCTCGCGGCTCTCGATCTGCTGGAGCCGGTCTGCGAGATGCTAGGAGTTGATCCAGTCGGGATCTGCGTGCCGCCGAACTCGATCTTCAAGCTGCGGAATGACCGTAAAGGGAGGCTCGCCGACAAGTACGGAGAGGATGGTCTTGCGAAGGCCATCGTGTTCTTGGAGCAGGCGAGCTCATGTGATGTGGACCCTGAGTTGCTGGCGGACCTCAATCTGTTCGCGGCGCGGGCCGATGTGGAAGGTCTTGACGAGGGAGAGGCCGTTTTGTTAGCCATGGCTGACCCTGACGAAGCTTGCCTGCTCTTCTCGAAAGACAAGCGATGGCCACCAGCACTCCAGCGCGAGGAGGCCGTCTGTGTGCGCGTCAACGTTATGTTGAAGGAGCAGGTGATGTGCTTTGAGCAGGGGATGCTCTGCTACATCGAGGTGGGAGCCTTCGAGGTCTTGCGGACGGCTGTCGTGAGACGAGGGGAGGGGGACACGGCACTCCGCCTCGCGTTCACCTCACGCCCTGCGGACGTGGCCGAACCGGTGGTGGTCGAAGGGCTGCACAGTCTTGCGGAGTCCCACCGAAAGGTCTCGGGTGACCTCCTTATCCCACGGAGCCGGTACGACTCATCGACGGCGGATGGTAATGGCGCATCCGTCGTGGTGGTGCCTGCGGGGGAGGCAGGCGCGGACACAGTTGAGTCCAGCAGTGGCAGAGACAAGTGAGTGAGGGCCGCTGGCTGATCCAGTGCCCGGCGCCTTCCGTTAGAATCGCACTGCTAGCGGCGATACAGGTAGTGTCTGTTGCTGCGCCAGTTCTGGTACCCGATCAGAAGGAGGGAGGCGGACAGAGAGGCCGCCACCCCCACCGCGAATCCGATGAGCCAGTCGATCCATCGGCTGGCTTTGGTGCGCTCCTCCTGTGCTTGGAGAATGGCTCGAACGGTCGCCCGGTCGGCGTCAACGACTGGGGCCAGGGATTCTCGCTCGTCGCGGAGGCGGGCTAAGATGGCTTCGGTCTCGGCAAGGTCTGCCTGCTGGCGCTCGATGAAAGCAACGAAATCCTCGGTGGCAGCCTTCATGGAGTCGAGCGCCGCGATCTGCGCCTGGGCCGAAGTCGATTGTGGCTTCAGAAGCCACTGGTTCGTTGCAAGGGCGATCAGTAGGGCAAGAAGTGCTGAGGCGACCAGTATGGTGCGTGATGCAGGGTTCCAGGCTGGAAAGGGAGGCTTCTTACGCTGCGGGAAAGGTGTTGAGAGAGCTGCTACGGCCGGGGGAGGAGCCGGGCGGGGGGGGCGTTCATCCATTGGCTGGACGCGTGTGGTGTAGGAGACTACGGCACAACCAAGATTGGCATCAGGGTCTCATTACGTAAATTGCGACGGGGACAACCCGCTGGGGAGCGGGCCAAAGCGCAGAGCGCCATGATTCAGGCCAACCCGACCGCCCCGTTCAACTTCGGCGACATGTTCGTCCGAGGCCTCATGCACGGCTTGCAGCAACGCCAGCAGGACCGCGCGTTCGGCCTCGAACAGCAGCGCGTCGATCTCGCAAAGGCCGCCGAGGCGCGTGCTCAGGGCGAGGCCGACAAGCTCAACGAGGATGTGAGCGTGACGCGGCCGAACGGGGAGCCCATGACGTTCCAGCGGCGCGACGGGGGCGTGCTGGGGCCGCTCCTCGGGGCGATGTACGCCGACGACCTCGCCGACCGCCAGCGGACGGACTACGACCACGACCAGAACCCGGCGACGGCGCCGATCCGGGTCGACAACAGGACGCTGATCGACCATCTGTTCCAGCGGGAGCGGATGATGCGTGACAACCCGGACGTGACGGTCGCTGCTGACGGGGGGCTGGCATCGCCTGGAACAGAGGGAGCGTTTGTGGTGCCGTGGAACGTCTACTCGGGGCGTCGGTCGCTCGACCAGGCCGACAAGAGCCTCGCCGATCATCTCCTACTTGGGATGAGGGGGATCGAGGCGCAGCGGGAGGCGTCGGCCAACAGCTACCGGGTGGGCATGGCGCAAGTGGGCGCGCAGCGGGAGGCAACGGCGGCGGCGCAGAACAGCCCGGCGACGCTGCTGCAGAACCTCTACACGGCGGGACAGCTCGTCCAGAGCGGCTACGACCCGCAGGCGGTGGCCTCTGCATCGGGTTTCTCGATGGAGGCGCTTCGCAACACCGGAGGTCCTTACCAGACCGCTGTGCCGCCACTCACTAGCGGGGCCTCGCCGAGGTTCGATCCGACTGGATTCCGACCCGATGACGGCGGGCGTTGGACGTTCCCTCGTCTCAAGCTGTTCGGGATGGAACTGCCGGTTCCGAACCCGACGTGGGAGAACCCAGCTCAGCATGGGGCCCAGGTGGTCTACGCCGATCTCGCCGAGGAGTACAATCGGCTTCGTGGCGGGAATGCCGAGGCTGGAGCTCGTGGCTACGCTGCTCAGCAGGCTTGGGGTCGAGCTAATCAAGCCTCGAACCGGATGCTTCTTCAGCAAACCGAAACGTTCCTCAGTAATCCAGACCTCCGTCCAGCTGAACGTCAGAACGCCATGCTCATCCGGTCAGGACTCTACGCGATCCTAGGCGAGACGGCGCCTCCGATGGAGAGGCCATAGGGAGCGGGAGCGCTGGGCGTGGGAGGTAGTGGCGGCGCGGCCGGTTCGTCGATCGGCAGAGTGCTCCACCACCACACCAGGGCCAGCAACGCGAACGGGACGACGATCCACAGCAGGCCGCGCCGGAAGGAGGCGCGGTCGAAGTCGGGTTCGTCGCGCTGGCCCACGTAGTACAGCCAGCCGACGACGCCCGCCAGTGTGATCAGGAGGGGGACGACGACGATCATGCTACCGGCGCAGTTCGGCTGTGGCCCATATCCCGCTCGCCAGCGTCACGATGACGGACCCCAGCACGACCCAGATGTCGCCCGAGAGGTCTCCGTCGAAGAACGGAGTGGCCAAGGTCGAGAGCCCCGCACCGAAGATGGCGGCAGCTACAGCGGCTCTGACGCGCTTGTAGTACCCGGGTGGAACGATCTCGTGGTAGGACCGCATGACGTGGGATCGGCTGACGACCTCGACGCCGTCTAGGCGCATTGTCTGGATGGCGCGGGCGTCGAGATTCTCGCGAAACGACGCAATGTAGCGGGTCCGTTCCTCCATTGCGTTCTCGTGCCAGGGGACGTCGAGGTGAAGCGCAACGGGGGGTGGAGGTTGCGGCTCGGAGATTGGGACCGCGACTCCACCTCCATAGAATCGCACTCCTGGCTTCCTGTCCTCGCTCATGACGGCACCTCATCGTCCAATCCGGCCACAGGGTCGAAGGGGTCGCTCGCGTGTTCCAGACGGACCGTTGGCTCGCTGTGCAGGATGAGCCGGTGCACCGATCCTGTGAGCGCGGGCACCGGCAAGTTCTGGACGATGGCGAAAACGCGACGATCGAACAGGTCGAGTACGAGCTGGTCGTCGTCGTCGACCAGGACCTCGATGTCGAAGCCGATGTCGTTATAGAGAGGGAGGGGAGACGAAGTGTTCTCCGCCAGCTCGCTCAGCGTCCCCCCGTGAGTGCTCACCAGCTCCAGTTGAGGCCGGGTCAGGGGCCGCTCCCAGTCGGCGTGGTTGCCAATGCCGAGCTGGCCCCTCTGGTAGCGGACTCGGAGGTTCATCTCCCTCAGCGCCTTAACGGCCTGGGTGATCTGGCGCACGAGAGGAGGAGTTAGGGCCACCGATGTGAGGGGTTGAAAGACCGAGGATAGCGCCGCAACACGGACGGCGACACCCCGCGTCGCCGTCGCATCGACACCGCCATCCCGTCCGGGCACCTTGCGCGTGCTGCGTGTCTCCCCCCGGACGTAGGATGCCCCCCGCCCTGAGTCTCCACACCGGAGGCTTCGACGCCCCCGCCTCCGGGCCCTTCGTCGCGCCGTTCGGCGCCGGAGGGCCCCGAGTGTCGGCGTCCGGGTGGGAGACCGCGACCTATACTCTCGCCGAGCCCACCTACTACGCCGCCTTCGGCGTCGAGGACCCCCGCGCCACCGAACTCCGCGTCCGCTATGAGCGCTACGCTGCCGCCCAGTACCCGTGGGCCGAGCAGGCCGCCGAGGACCTCCAGTTCGTCTACAACGTCCACTGGACCGAGGCCCAGGCCAAGGCGCTCCTCGAGCGCGGCCAGATGCCGGTCTCGATCCCGGTCACGTTCCAACTCGTCGACCAGGCCGTCTCGTTGCTGACGGCCAACCGCCCGGCCTTCCAGTGCGCCGCCCGCGAGGACTCCGACGCGCTCGACGCCAAGCTCCGCTCGGACCTCCTCGCCTGGATGTGGGAGCAGTCCGGCGCCAACAAGGTCCTCCGGCCGACCGTCTTCGACGCCTACAGCCAGGGCCGCGGCGTCCTCCTCGTCCACGTCGACCCCCACGCCGACAACGGCAAGGGCGAGGTCCGCTTCACGTCGCTCAGCCCGTTCGAGGTCTTCCCCGACCCGAACGCGACGGACCCGCTCTGGGACGACGCCCAGGACGTCGTCGTGCGGCGGCTCATGACGGCGGCCCAGATCGCGCAGACCTGGCCGACGGCCGACCTCGCCGGGATGAGCCCGGCGACCAACGACTACCTCTACGGCCCGACGACGGGCGACGCCGCCTTCACGCGCGGCCAGCAGCTGTTTCCGTCGCAGGTCCAGCGGGACCCGACGATCGCGGGCCACGAGCAGTTCGAGGTCCTGGAGCGCTACGAGAAGGTCCGCGTGCCACACTACCGGCTCCGGCTCCCCGACGGGACCGAGATGGGCCTGGGGCGGCCCGGCCGCGAGGAGGTGCTCACCGAGGCCCAGCTCGGACAGGCGCTCCGGCGCCCGGCACTGACGGTGATGGGGGAGGGGCAGGCCCCGCAGCACGTGACCGACCGCGACGCGCTGGCCCAGATGGAGCCGCTGCTCCAGCAGCTGGGGCCGCGGGCCGTCATGGACGACGGGCGCGGCTCGTCGGTCCTCGTGTTCTACATGGCCGCCCCGCTCGTCCCGACGTTCGACGGCGGGATGGGGCCGGGCGAGCCGGTCCCCGTGCCCGGGCCCGCGCCGCTGGCGCCCGCCCCGTTCGCGACGTCCATCCCGATCCCCGGCTCGACGACCGTCGTCCGCCGCCGGACCGTGGCCGAGCTCGTCGCCGAGGGCGCAGCCGTCGTAAAGCGGTTCCTGCTCACGCGGGTCCGCCAGACGGCGGCCGTCGGCGGGCGCCTCCTCTACGAGCCGGTCGACCTGCCGACGGAGCACTACCCCGTCGTGCCGGTCACCTTCAACGGCTCCCGCAACCCCTACGGGATCTCCGACGTCCGGATCGTCCGCGACCTCCAGCTCTCGGTCAACAAGAGCAACTCGCTCATCCTGGCCCACGCGACGTCGTCGACAAACCTCAAGGTGTTCTACCCGGAGGGGAGCGTCCGCGACAAGGAGGCGATGGAAGCCGAGTGGGGCCGCGCGGGCGCCGCCTTCATCCCCTACGACGCGTCGTTCAACGCGGTCACGGGCAACCAGACGGGCGGCATCGTCGTCGCCGCGCCGCCGCCGCTCCCGGCCGCGCTCTACGAGAACGTCGACCGGTTCATCGCGCTCATGGAGCGGACGCTCGGCCTGTTCTCGATGTCGGGCGGCGACGCCAGCGTGGCGCCCGAGACGGCCCGTGGCACGCTCCAGATCGACGAGTACGCCATGCGGCGGATCAAGTCGAAGATGGACACTCTCTACACGGCGCTCGCGCGGGCGGGCACCGTGGCCCTCGACTTCGCCGCCGTCGTCTACACCGAGGAGAAGACGGCCCGGCTCGTCCAGCCCGACGGCGCCGTGGTCGAGCTCAACCTGAACGTTGTCGAGTACGACGACTTCGGACGGGCCGTCCGGCGGTTCAACGACGTCACCGTCGGGCGCTACGACGCCGTCGTCGTGGCCGGGAGCACGCTGCCGTCGAACCGGTGGGCGCTCCTCGACCAGTACCTCCAGCTCTACCAGGCGGGCGTCGTCGATGCGCAGGCCGTGCTCCAGCGGGCCGAGGTCCCCGACGGGCCGGGCATCCTCCGTCGCGTCGGCGAGATCGCGCGGCTGACCCAGATGGTCGAGCAGATGGACGCCGAGCTCAAGAAGCTCCAGGGCGACCTCCAGACGGCCGAGCGGGCGCGGACGAACGCCGAGCACCGGGCGATCAACGCCAAGTACCAGGCCGACCTCGACCGCCAGCTCGGACAGATGGCGGCGGCGGGCCGCCTCTTCGAGGGGACGCTCGCGCAGCAGGCCCAAGTGGCGCAGGCCCACGTCCAGGGCGCCGAGCAGCTGGCCCGCCAGGAGGTCCAGTCCCAGGTCGCTCCTCCGGTCCCGGCCGCCCCGCCGGACAGCGGGGGCGGGGAGGTCGCTCGTCCGACGGCGCCGCCCGACCCCTTCGCCCCCGGCCAGCGGCCGGTCTCTCCGTACGCCCCCACCTCCGCTTTCTAGGCCCTCACTCCGATGCATCAGCCCCCGCCGCAGGCGCCCGGCCCGATCCCGGGCATCGTCCAGACGCCGCAGGCCCCGCCCCAGACGCCTCCGCAGGCGCCGCCTGTCCAGCAGGCTCCGGCGCCGGTGCCCGGTCCGGCACAGGACCCGTTCGCGCCCGCTGGCGGCTTCGGCGCCGACCCGTTCCTCGGGGTGGGCTCGGCCATGCAGGACCTGAACCTGTTCGCGGGCCTCGAGGAGGTGCCGACGGCGCAGCCGCAGGCGCCGTATCCGGTGCCCGCTCCGAGCGCTCCTCAGCCGGGCTATCCCCAGCAGCCGAGCGGTGACGGGTTCGTCGACCCGGCCTACAGCGTCTACGGCTCGCCGACGCAGGCCCCGGCGCCTCAGGCGCCCGCCTTCCAGGGCGACGGCCAGCAGGGTCCCCCGCCCGTCGGGCCGCTGGCTCCCCAGCAGCAGGCCCCGCCGCAGGGCTACCAGCCGGGCTACGTGCCCGTGCCCCAGGCCTCGGCGCCCCAGGGCCCGACGGCACAGCCGACTCCGCAGGTGGGCTTCCCCGAGATGCCGACGGCGCCAGTCCGCCCGACCCGTCCGACGAAGCCCGAGCGCCCCGAGAAGTTCGACGCCTACGAGGCTGAGAACGACCCGGCCTCGGAATCGGCGAAGTACGTGGCGGCTCACCGCCAGTATCAGGAGGACATCGCGGACTTCATCGCCGACAGCCAGACGTTCGCGGAGAGCCAAGTGGCCTATGAGCAGCAGCTGGCGGCGTACCAGCAGCAGGCGCGGGGCGTCGTCGCGGCCGATTTCGGCCGGACCTACGGGCTGAGCCCGCAGGAGGCGAACGCGTTCTACGACTGGGCCTCGTCGCCGACGGCGCTCGAGGACAGCGACGCGTGGCTCCACGCTTTCCGGTTCGTCCAGCAGCGCGCCGCGCAGCAGCACGCCCAGGCGCCCCAGGCGGGCTATCCACAGCAGCCTCAGGTCGCCTACCCGCAGGCCGGGTATCCGCAGGCGCCGACGCAGCAGTTCGCCTATGGCCCGGCCCCGCAGGCGCCCTACCAGCAGCAGGCCCCGTTCTCGCAGCCGCTGCCGCCCCAGCAGGTACCCGGGATGCCGCCCGCGGCTCCGCAGGCCTTCCAGCCCTACGCGGCGCCTCAGACGGTGCCCGTCCAGGCCGTCCCCGTCCAGACGGGCGCGTTCCCGCCGTCCGTCGGCGCCCAGCCCGGCTTCACCGGCCGCGCCATCGCGCCCGAGGACGTCCTCATGCAGCAGATGCTCGCGATGGAGGGCCGCTTCCAGTACTGATCACCGGGCGGCCACGCCGCCCAGGCCTCGCGGCCACGATTCCGTAGGGGGACTCATCCCACGGTGCTCGGGGGAGCGCCGCAGCCAGCCGCTTGAGCGGCGCTCCCCGTGCTCCAGACGTTCTACTCGACCCAGGCGGGTGGCCCCGCCCAGGGCGTCTCCCTCGACAACACCCGGCGGGCCTTCGACTTCGGCCCGCGCATCGCCTACCTCGGCGCCCGGGAGTCGCTCTTCGTGAGCTACCTCATGCGGCTCTCGAAGGCGCCCACGACGGACCCCGTCTTCAAGCACCTCGAGCGGCGCGACCAGTGGCAGAAGCGGCGCTTCCGCGCGGTCAACCAGATCACGGGCGTCACCGTCGCCGACCAGCTCGTCCTTACGGGCATCGAGCTCGGAACGACGACCGACAAGTACGGCCGCGAGCTCAAGACCGGCACGGTGGCGCCCGAGTTCGTCCTGCCGGACCAGACGCTCGTCCTGACGGGCCAACTCGAGACGGCCGCGGCCTCCGGGACCTACGCCGACGCCCGGCTCAACGTCCGCGTCACGGCCATCACCGCGACGGCCGCCGACAAGGTCACGGTCTCGGTGAAGGTCCTCGCCGTCGACGGCGACACGGCCTACGCCGCGAACCTGGCCGGGCGGAAGGTCCGGACGAAGGCCTATGCCGCGGGTGGCGCCGACGCCAACAAGATCGGGTTCGTCATCGGCTCGGCCTTCGCCGAGGCGACCGGCGCGCCTGAGGGCTGGGTCGACGAGCTGTTCGACCGGGAGGGGTACACGCAGATCTTCAAGACGAGCGTGCCGCTCATGTCGGGTACGGCCCAGGCCACCGTCCACCGGGGCATCCCGGACGAGTGGGCCCGGGCATGGGCGCCGAAGATGAAGGAGCACAAGCTCGACCTCACCCGGTCGATGCTTTTCAACATCGGCGGGCTCGCGCTCGAGGGCTCGGCGACAAAGCGCTATACGAACGGCTTCATCCCGTACATCGAGAAGTACGGGTACGTCGACACCACGACGTTCACCTACGCCGGGGCCTCCTACGACAACGTCATGGGGTTCTTCGAGTACTTCCTCGACCCCGAGCGCGGCGTGATGAACGACGTCCTCGCGTTCACCTCGCGGAAGGTGATCTCGTGGATGAACAAGCTCGGCGACTCGGGCTTCCTCAAGAACACGGTCACGGCGAACGCCTACCAGATCCGCGTCGACAACGTGACCGGCGCGTTCGGCCACAACCTCACGCGGGTCTGGACCCCGTTCGGGACACTCAACCTGGTCGAGGAGCTCCAGCTGCGGGGCCCGTTCCAGGACTACCTCGTGCTCATGGACCCGTCGAAGGTCCACTACCGCCCGCTGGCGGGCAACGGCATCAGCCGCGACACGAAGGTGTTCACGAACGTCCAGGACAACGACATGGACGGCCGGAAGGACATGATCATGACCGAGGCCGGGCTCCAGATCGACCTGCCGGAGTGCCACGCCGTCATCAAGTTCTCCTGATCACCCTCTCTGTCTGCCATGCCGTCCACCCGCAGGGCGGCCGGGCCTTCCCGCACCCCGATGTCCGTCCAGAAGATCAACCCTGACACGCTCACCGTCTCCACGAGCACCCAGCAGGCCACCGTCCTCAAGGAGGTCATCGTGCCGACCCTCAACGCCATCATCGAGGCCACCGGCATCGACGTGCGCGACGTGATCGAGGCGTCCGGCACGACGGCCACTGAGCAGGGCGTCGTCGGCTCGCCTGACCCCGAGGCCGCGCTGCCCGCCGACTTCCCCGGCTACGAGCACCTCGTCGCCGCCGGGCTCACGACCTATGGCGCCGTCCGGGAGGCCACCGACGACGCGCTCGACGCCGTCGACGGGGTCGGCCCGGTCACGATCGAGAAGATCCGGGCGGCCCAGTAAGCCGTCCTCCTTCCCACTCGGCCGGGGGACGAGCCTGCGGGTTCGTCCCCCGGCCTCCGTCTGAGCT
>CAYPVZ010000023.1:0-17030 GCA_964414235.1 uncultured Rhodothermales bacterium
TGAAGCCGTTCGGGCGGACGGTCCTCGGGATGGACTCGGAGGAGAAGGCGGCGGCCTTCTCCTGCACGCGCTCGGCGCGGAGGAGGGCCGGCAGCGCCGTCGGCACGCCGTCGAGCGCCGACGGCGGCACGTCGCCCTGGCCCGCCTCGGCGCGTTCGGCGCGCTTGATGGCCTCCCAGTTGCGGAGCACGTCGCCGGTGCCGCCCACGACCTCATCGCCGAACACGTGCGGGTGGCGACGGACGAGCTTCGTCATTTCGGACCGCATCACGTCGGCGAGGTCGAACGTCCCGTCGGTCTCGGCGATGTGGGCGTGGAAGAGGACGTGGAGGAACACGTCGCCCAGCTCTTTCTGGATCTCGGTCGGGTCGCCGTGGTCGATGGCCTCGGCCAGCTCGTGGGCCTCTTCGATGGTGAGGTGGCTCGTCGAGGCGTGGGTCTGCTCGCGGTCCCAGGGGCACTCGCGGCGCAGCCGGCGGACGATGGCGACGAAGTCGCGGAAGACGTCGGCGTGGGCGGCCTCGCGGTCGGCGTTGCTCAGCCCGAGGTCGGCGATGGCGTACGGGAAGGGGGTGTGACGCGCGGTTGACATCGGGACTTCCTAGTTTTCTCAGACGCAGAGGTTACGTCCGGCCGTCCGCCGGGTCTATCCTCACGCCGCGCCGGCCCGCCGGCGCTCAACCGATACGGCCGACGGGCTCGCCCGCTCGGCGGATTCTTGTCCCAGAGAGCGTCTTCCGATCCCGCTCTCGCACCCCACAGCCACCATGGCACGCGGAGTCAACAAAGTCATCCTCATCGGCAACCTCGGGCAGGACCCGGAGCTCCGGTACACCGGCAGCGGCACGGCCGTCTGCAACTTCTCGCTCGCCACCACCGAGACCTACAAGGACCGGGACGGCAACATGGTCGAGAACACCGAGTGGCACCGGATCGTGGCCTGGGCCCGCCTCGCCGAGATCTGCGGGGAGTACCTCTCGAAGGGCCGCCAGGTCTACATCGAGGGCCAGCTCCAGACGCGGTCCTGGGAAGACAAGGACGGCAACACCCGCTACACGACCGAGATCAAGGCCCGCGAGATGCAGATGCTCGGCGGCCGGGATGGCGGCGGAAGCAGCGACGACGACTACGACCAGTCGCCGCGGCAGCAGCCCCAGCGTCAGAGCTCGGGCGGCAACGGCGGCGGCCGGCCCCAGTCCCAGCCCTCGCGCCAGTCGGCCCCGTCCGACGACTACTCGTTCGAGCCGGATGACGACCTTCCCTTCTAAAACGGGACGGTGGTAGCTCCGACGGCGGGGGGAGGCGACGCGAGTCCCTCCCCCCGTCGCATGTCGGGCTGGCGGCGACCTCCGCCAGCTGCTTAGAGGCGGACGACGGGCAGCCGTCCCGTCGTGGTCATCGGGCGAGGGACTGGGGGAGGAGTAGAGTGCACGTCTCGCCTGGGCTGGTGGCCTCGCTGGTATGGGTGGCCGGGGAGGTCGGCTGGGATGTATGTTATGGCACACGGCTGCATCGTTACGTGCGCTTCGCCCTTTGCTTGGTTGCCCTCTTCATTATTACGGCGCCGCTGACGTCGGCACAGGCGTTCCTAATCCCGGGCCGAGGCACGGGATCAAGCCTCTCTGTCGGGACCTCGCTCAATGATGGGCTCTCTGATGCCAGCGGTGACATCTCGGCGACGCTCGCTCCGACTTTTGATCTCCGTGTCGCCGTATCCCGGGTGCCGCTGGGCGCGAATGGGCTGACCGCAGTAGGTCTGGACGTTGCCCACTACATCGAGCGAGGCGAGGCGCGGTTCGCGTCGATTTCGGCCAGCTACGCGAACGTTCGTGGCGATCGGGTCAGCGGTGTGAATCTGTTCGGCCTGGGTGCCCGTGCCGGGCGACGGGTCGAGGTGTCACGCGGTCTCACAGTGGTTCCGAACTTGTCTCTGAGTGTAGGCCTCCTGACCGGCAACGGGGTCGACAGCGGGATTCAGACCAGCTTCCTCGTGGATGTGCCGATGCAGGTCGGCCAGGGGGTGAGCGTGTACGTCGCACCGAGCGTTGGCCTCAACAGCGAGCGTGCGGCATATGCCCGTGGCATCGATGCGTTCTCGATCGCCGTTCGGGGCGGGGTCGTTTTTGGCCGCGGCCCTCAGCGTTAAGGGGCGCGTGCGCCCGTCACGCCGGGTGAGTCGCCCCGGTAGCGAGTCGGGGCAGGGGATGGAGGTCGCAGCCCGGGGGTAGCTTCTCGTCCCCCCGACGCCCGCCATGTCTGCCGCCTCCGACCGCCTCGACACCCTCGCCCGCTACCTCGACGTGGACGGGCGCCGCCAGCGGCTGGCGGCGCTCCAGGCGAAGCGGCTGGAGCCCGGTTTCTGGGACGACCCGGAGACGGCGGCCGGCGTCGAGCAGGAGATCTCGGCCGAACAGGACTGGGTGGACGCCTTCGACGCCCTCGCCCGGCGCCGCGACGACGTCGAGACGCTGCGGGAACTGCAGGCTGAGGAGGACGACGCCGACCTCGGCGCCGAGATCGAGCGCGAGGAGGCCGCCCTCGTCGCTGGCCTGGAAGCCCTCGAACTTCGCGGCATGCTCGCCGGGCCCGACGACCAGCGCACGGCCATCCTCACTATCAACGCCGGCGCGGGCGGCACGGACGCGCAGGACTGGGCCGACATGCTCCTCCGCATGTACACGCGCTACGCCGAGCGCCACGGCTACAGCCCGTCGCTCCTCGAATACCAGGAGGGCGAGGAGGCTGGCATCAAGAGCGCCTCGCTTCGCGTCGACGGCCGCTTCGCCTACGGGTACCTCCGCGCCGAGAGCGGCGTGCACCGCCTCGTTCGCATGAGCCCGTTCGGGTCGGGCGACAAGCGCCAGACGTCGTTCGCGAGCGTGTTCGTCTACCCCGAGATCGACGACGCCATCCAGGTCGACCTCAACCCGGCTGACCTAGAGCTCCAGACGTTCCGTTCGGGCGGCAAGGGAGGGCAGAACGTGAACAAGGTCGAGACCGGCGCCCGCTACATCTGGACGGGCACGCTCTCGAACGGCCAGGAGGAGCGTGTCACGGCCGAGTCTACCGAGCAGCGTTCGCAGCTCCAGAACCGGGAGCGGGCGATGCAGATGCTCAAGTCGCGGATCTACGCGCTGGAGCAGGCCATCCGCGAGGCTGCCAAGAACGCCGAGGAGGCGGGGAAGAAGAAGATCGAGTGGGGCTCTCAGATCCGGTCCTACGTCTTCCAGCCATACACGATGGTCAACGATCACCGGACCGAGGTGAAGGACCCCGACGTGCAGGGCGTCATGGACGGCGACATCGACGGGTTCATCAAGGCGTACCTGCTTCAGGAGACCGGCCGTGAGGTTGGCGAGTAGCCGGGCACCGACGCCGACGTAGACGCGTTGAGGGGATTCCTGCCACGTCCTCCCATGCGCCTCCTCGTCCTCTCTCTCGTGCTCGCCGCCGGGTGCGGCATCCGTCCCGGTTCCCCAGTAGATGGGGCGGCTGATGCCGTCGGCCCGTTCGCCGACGAGGCCGACTACCGCCAGCAGCGCGCGGCCACCGAAGCCGCCCTGCAGGCTGCCATCCCGCCGGCCACCGCGTCGGCCGTCTCGGCCTGCCGCGTCGTGCCGACCAGCGAGCAGGCCTGTGGCGGCCCGACGTCGTTCGCCGTCTACTCGGCCGAGGACCCCGACGCCGATGAGATCGCCCGGCTGGCGGCCCGCCTCGTCGCGCTCGACTCGGTCGCCAACCGCCAGTTCGAGCGCGTCTCGACCTGCATGGCCTACACCCCGCCCACGCCCGTTCTCCGAGCAGGTCGCTGTGAGGCGGATCGATAGCCCCGGCCGGGGTTAACCTTCGGGAAACACCCCCGCCCGATGCGCGCGCGCTACGACTTCCTCGTCATCGGTTCCGGCGTTGCCGGCCTCTCGTTCGCTCTTCGCGCCGCCCGCTACGGGACGGTCTGCGTGGTCACGAAGAAGGAGTCCGCCGAGAGCAACACGAACTACGCCCAGGGCGGCATCGCTGCCGTCATGGACCCGTCGGACGACACGGAGGCCCACGTCGAGGACACCCTCGTCGCGGGCGCCGGCCTCTGCCACGAGGACGTCGTCCGGATGGTCGTCGAGGAGGGGCCGGAGCGGATCCGCGACCTCATCGATCTCGGCGCGCAGTTCAGCCGCGACCCCGACGGCGACCTCCACCTGGGCCGCGAGGGCGGCCACTCGGCGTTCCGGATCGTCCACGCCGAGGACATGACGGGCCGCGAGGTCGAGCGCGCGCTGCTCACGGCGGTCCGCCGGAGCGAGACCATCACGGTTCTGGAGTACCACTACGCCGTCAACCTGCTCACCGAGCACCAGCTGGGCGAGGACACGGCGAGCGGCGACGACCTTCACTGCTACGGGGCCTACGTGCTCGACAGCCAGACCGGCACCGTCCACACGGTGCTGGCGAAGGCCACGCTGCTGGCGGCCGGCGGGGCCGGGCAGGTCTACCTCCACACGACGAACCCGACGGTCGCCACTGGCGACGGCATCGCGATGGCCTACCGCGCCCGCGCCGTCGTCGCCAACATGGAGTTCGTCCAGTTCCACCCGACGAGCCTCTACCTGCCCGGCGCCGACTTCGACGGGCGCAGCTTCCTCATCACCGAGGCCGTCCGCGGCGACGGCGGGCTGCTGACGAACCTGGCCGGCGAGCGGTTCATGCCGGCCTACGACGAGCGTGAGGAGCTGGCGCCGCGCGACATCGTGGCCCGCGCCATCGACGACCAGCTCAAGAAGCGGGGCGAGGACCACGTCTGGCTCGACATCTCGCACAAGGACCCGGAGGCGGTCCTCGCGCACTTCCCCAACATCCAGGAGACGCTCCTCGAACACGGCCTCGACATGACGACCGGCCCGATCCCCGTCGTCCCGGCCGCGCACTACACCTGTGGCGGCGTCGTCGTGGACAAGGAGGCGCGGACGTCGATCACGGGCCTTTTCGCGTGTGGGGAAGTCACGTGCTCGGGTCTCCATGGCGCCAATCGGCTCGCGTCGAACTCGCTGCTGGAGGCGCTCGTCTACGCACACAACGCCGTCGAGCCGGCCCACGCCCACGCCGCCAGCGCGGCGTGGGAGGAGCGGATCCCGGACTGGGACGAGTCGAACGCCGAGAATCCGACCGAGTGGGTCCTCGTGAGCCACAACCGCAACGAGCTCCGGACGCTCATGCAGAGCTACGTCGGCATCGTGCGGAGCGAACCGCGCCTAGAGCGCGCGGCGCGGCGCATCGCGCTGATCTACGAGGAGACCGAGGAGTTCTACCAGCGAACCAAGATCTCGGCCGAACTCTGCGAACTTCGCAACCTCGCGGCCATCGCGCACCTCGTCGTGTCCTGCGCCCGGAGCCGGACCGAGAGCCGCGGCCTCCACTTCATGGCCGACTTCCCCGAGCCGGACCCAGCTCAGCTCCACGACACGATCTACGCGCCTGGCGCCGAGGTGTGATCGTGTCCTGGTGCAGCGTCCCGAACCGTGGGTGCACGGGTGAACGGTGTGCGACCCGTGTGAAGCCGAGCATTTGACCCGGACCATAACGCATTTTGCACACCCGAGGGCGGATCGGGGCGCCTCTGAGGGCGTTGAGGAGATTGCGGAGCGGACGCCCCGGCCGTACCTTGAGAGCGCTCCCCCGCGGAGCGAGCGAAGGGAGGTGGGGACCCCGCCTCCCGTTGTTTTTGGCGTCTCGCCCGGGTCCCATCCCCGCGCCGACCGCCCGAGCGACGCCCGTTCCGCCGAACGGGCGTTTTCTGTCTCCCCCTACGCCGTCTTCCCGTTGCCGTCCACTGCTGCCCCCGACACCCTGGCCGACCGCGTCCGCGCGTTCGCCGAGGAGGCCGCTGCCGACACCGACTTGTTCGTGGTCGATGTCGAGGTGCGTGGCTACGAGGGCAGCCGCGTCGTCTCGGTCTACGCCGACTCCGAGGCGGGCGCGGGCGCCGACGACCTCGCCGCGCTCAGCCGCTCGCTCTCGTTCCTCCTGGACACCGAGGACCTCGTCAAGGGCCGTTACCGGCTCGATGTGTCCACGCCCGGTGCCGACCGGCCGCTCGCCGACCGTCGCCAGTATGGCCACCACGTCGGCCGCGGGCTGGCGGTGACCTACGAGGCCGGGGAGGACCAGCTCGTGACGGTCCAGGGCGAGCTGGTCGCCGTCGACGCCGACGCGCTCACGCTCGACGGCGTGGCCGCCCCGATCCCCTTCGATTCCATCCGCGAGGCGCGCGTCCAGCTGCCCTGGTAGCCCGGCCTCCCCGAACCGACCTCTATGCAATCCACCGTTCTCGTCTCCTCGTTCGCCGAGATCGCGCGCGAGAAGGACATCGACCGCGACACGCTCCAGGTCATCATCGAGGACGTGTTCCGCGCGATGATCAAGAAGCGCTATGGGGCCGATGACCCCGAGGCGTTCCAGATCGTCTTCAACCCGGACAACGGGGACTACCAGATCCTGCACGTGCGGCAGGTGGTGGAGGACTACGACCTGGAGGACCCGGTCACTCAGATCGAGTGGCACGAGGCCGTCGAGATCGACGAGGAGTACGACATCGAGGACGAGGTGGCCGTGCGGATCCAGGTCGAGGACTTCGGCCGGCGCGCGGTTCAGGCCGCGCTCCAGACGTTCCGCCAGCGGATCCGCGACATCGAGAAGGAGAACATCTACAAGGAGTACTCCGAGCAGCTCGACGAGATCGTCGTCGGTGAGATCTACCAGACGCGGCGCCGCGAGGTGCTCGTGCTCCACAACAAGACGGAGCTCGTGCTCCCGCGCCAGGAGCAGATCCCGAAGGACCGTTACCGCAAGGGCGACATGCTCCGCGCCGTCGTCCTCGACGTCGACCGCGATGCGGGCGCCAGCCCGCAGGTCGTCATCTCGCGCGTGGCGCCGGTCTTCATCGAGCGGCTGTTCGAACTGGAGGTGCCCGAGATCTACGACGGCATCATCGAGATCAAGAAGATCGTCCGGCTCCCGGGCGAGCGCGCCAAGATGGCCGTGATCTCCCACGACGACCGCGTCGACCCCGTCGGTGCATGTGTCGGCGTCAAGGGATCGCGCATCCACGCCGTCGTGCGCGAGCTTCAGGGCGAGAACATCGATGTCGTGCCGTGGACGGACGACCCGATCGAGTTCATCAAGCGCTCGCTGGCGCCGGCCAAGCCCATCGCCGTCGAGCTCAACGACGAGCTCACACCGCCCCGCGCCCGTGTGACGGTCCCGGCCGACGAGGTCTCGATGGCCATCGGCCGCGGCGGCCAGAACATCCGCCTCGCCTCGATGCTCACGGGCTACGAGCTCGACGTCTACCGCAACATCAAGTCGGACGAGGAGGACGTCGACATCGACGAGTTCTCGGACGTCATCCCGCCTGAGATCATCCAGCGGCTCAAGGATATCGGCTGCGACACGGCCAAGGCCGTGCTCGAACTCCAGCCGTCCGAGCTCGCGCGTCGGACCGACCTCTCGGAGGAGCAGGCCCAGAAGATCACCTGGCTCATGGAGGCCGAGTTCGAGCGCGACGACGCGGCCCAGACCGACGAGCCCTCGGCCTAGCCGAGCCCTAGCTTTCCTGACGGCCCCGCCGTCCCCCCAACGACCCACCGTATGCCGCCCCCCCCGCGCAAGCGACGCTCCGACAAGCCCTCGCGCGTCCAGCTCTTCAAAGCCGCCCGCGAACTGAACATCGCGACCGACACCATCGTGTCGGCGCTGCAGGAGCGTGGCTTCGAGCTCGACGACAAGCTGTCGGCCGGCGATCCGAACGCCCGGCTGGAGCCGGACATGTACGACGCGCTCATCGAGGCGTACTCCGACGACGCCGAGGCCAAGGCCCGCGTCCGGGAGCGCCGCCAGCAGCTGGCGACGGCCGAGGCCGTGGAGGCCGAGGCCGAGCCCACGCCGGCCCCGGCTTCCGAGCCGGAACCGGAGCCCGAACCGGAACCGGCCCCCGAGCCGGAGCCGGTCGCCCCGGCCGAGCCCGTCATCGCCACGCCGGAGCCCGAGGTTGAGCCGGTGGCCCCAGCCGAGCCCGTCATCGAGCCGGAGCCGGTCGCGGAGGCCCCTGAGCCCGAGCCGACTCCCGAGCCTGAAGTCAAGCCAGAGGCGTCGACGCCTGAGCCGACGCCTGCCCCCCAGGAGGAGCCGGCGGCTGAACCTGTGGCGGAGACGGAACCGGTAGTGGAGACACCCGCGGAACCGGTCGCGGAGACCCCCGCCGAGGCCGCGCCAGCCCAGGCGCCGGGCCAGATGGATGTCCAGGAGCCCTCGCCGGCCGCCGACGCCGGTGGCGTCGTCCGGGCCGATCGTTATGCGCTCACGGGCACCCGCGTGGTCGGCAAGATCGACATCTCGGGCCTCGACAGCGGCTCCCGCCGCAAGCGCAAACGCAAGAACGACGCGGCCGACCAGCCCGCCGCGCCCGGTGCCGCTGGGGCTGCTCCCGCCGCAATCCCGCCCGCTGAGGGCGGCAAGCCCACGCGGGGGGGACGCAAAGGCAAGAAGGGCGGCCGTCGCGAGGTCGACCAAGAGGAGGTCCAGAAGAACGTCTCCGAGACGCTCTCGAAGGCGTCCTCCTCCTCTGGCCGGTCCCGCCAGAAGCGCCGGCGCGCGCGCCGCGACGAGCGCGCCGCCGAGCGCGAGCAGCGCCAGCAGGAGCTGCTCGAGCAGTCGAGCATCCTCCGGGTCATGGAGTTCATCTCGACGGGTGATCTCGCCGAGGCCATGAACGTGCCGGTGACCGAGGTCATCGGCAAGGGCTTCGGGCTCGGCATGATGGTCTCCATCAACCAGCGTCTCGACGCCGACGCGATCACGCTGCTGGCGGACGAATTCGACTTCGAAGTCGAGTTTATGGACGACGTCGAGGAGGAGTTCGATCTCGACATCGAAGACGCCCCGGAGGACCTCCAGGCGCGCCCGCCGATCGTGACCATCATGGGCCACGTCGACCACGGCAAGACGTCGTTGCTCGACTACATCCGCCAGGCGAACGTGGTCGCGGGAGAGGCCGGCGGCATCACGCAGCACATCGGTGCCTACCAGATCGAGGACGCAGAGGGCCGCCAGATCACGTTCCTCGACACGCCAGGCCACGAGGCGTTCACGGCCATGCGCGCCCGAGGCGCGCAGGTCACCGACCTCGTTATCGTGGTCGTCGCCGCGGACGACAAGGTGATGCCGCAGACCATCGAGGCCATCAACCACTCGCGCGCCGCCGAGGTGCCGATGGTGATCGCCATCAACAAGATGGACCGCGAGACGGCCAACCCGGACAAGATCATGGCTCAGCTCGCCGAGCAGGGCGTTCAGGTCGAGCAGTATGGCGGCAAGGTCCAGTGCGAGCTGATCTCGGCCATCAATGGCACCAACGTCGACTCGCTGCTCGACAAGGTGATGCTGGAGGCCGACCTCCTGGAGCTCCAGGCCAACCCGGACCGCAACGCGGTCGGGACGGTCGTCGAGGCTCGCCTCGACAAGGGCCGCGGCGTCGTCGCCACGGTGCTCGTCCAGAACGGGACGCTGGAGGAGGGGGACGCCTACGTCGTCGGGCTCACCTCCGGCCGCGTGCGCGCCATGTTCAACGAGCGCGACGAGCGCGTCAAGGTCGCCGGCCCGTCGACGCCGGTCCAGATCCTCGGCCTGGCCGAGGCGCCCGACGTCGGCGACCGACTGGTCGTCATGGACGACGAGCGCGACGCCCGCGAGATCGCCTCGAAGCGGCAGCAGCTCCTCCGCGAGCAGACGCTCCACCAGCGCCGCCACGTGACGCTCGCCGACCTCAGCCGCCGCATGGCGCTGGGCGAGATCAACAATCTCAACATCGTCGTCAAGGGCGACGTGGGTGGTTCGGTCGAGGCGCTGAGCGACGCGCTCCTCAAGCTCTCGAACGACGAGGTCGCCGTGCAGATCGTCCACTCGGGCGTCGGCGCGATCACCGAGTCCGACGTGATGCTGGCGGTCGCCTCGGACGCGGTCATCATCGGCTTCCAGGTCCGCCCGGTGGCCGGTGTCCGCACCATCGCCGAGCGCGAGGAGATCGACATCCAGATGTACTCGGTCATCTACGACGCCATCGAGGACGTCCGTGATGCGCTCGAAGGCCTCCTGGAGCCCGAGGAGAAGGAGACCGTCACCGCGACCATCGAGGTCCGCGAGACGTTCCGCGCTCCGCGCGTCGGGACCATCGCTGGCTCGTACGTGGTCGAGGGCAAGGTCTCCCGCAACGACCGCGTCCGGATCGTCCGCGACGGCGTCGTGGTGTTCACGGGCGAGATTGACACGCTCCGCCGGTTCAAGGACGACGTGAAGGACGTCGCGGCCGGCTACGAGTGCGGCATCACGGTCCGGAACTACAACGACATCAAGGTCGGCGATCACTTCGAGACGTTCACCGTCACCGAGGAGAAGCGCACGCTGGCCGTCTAAGCGGTCGGAGTTCGGGCGCAGAGGTGGTCTGCGCCCGGCCTCCGACCTGTCAACCTGAACCCATGAGCATCCGCACCGACCGCGTCGGCCGCATGATCCAGCGCGAGGTGGCCGACCTCCTCCAGCAGGACTTCGGCGAGGCCAGCCAGTCGCTCGTGACCGTCACCGGCGTCCGCATGACGGACGACCTGGGAATGGCCTACGTCGACGTCTCGGTGCTGGGCGCGAACGAGGCGCAGCGAAAGGCGGCCCTCGCCCGGCTCGACGCGCAGGCCGTCGAGATCCGCCACGCCCTCGCGCAGCGGATCCGTCACCAGCTGCGCCGCATGCCCGAGCTCCGGTTCTTCCTCGACGAGGGCGCGCAGCGCCGCGAGCGGATGGAGGACCTGTTCGCCAAGATCGCCGCCGAGCGGACCGACGACGACGACGCGCCCGAGGCCGACGACGCGCCGTCCCGCGGCGACTACTAGACGTGGCGGACGACCTCCGCATCCTCACCGCTTCCGACGCACTGGCGGACGCCGAGCCCGCCGCGATCCTGGTCGATAAGCCGGCCGGGATGTCGTCGTTCGGCGTCGTCAAGAAGGTCCGGTGGGCCGTCGGCGTGAAGAAGGTGGGCCATGCCGGGACGCTCGACCCGATGGCGACGGGGCTCCTCATCGTCCTCGTCGGGCGCGACGCGACGCGCCAGCAGGACCGGTTCATGGGACTCCCGAAGGTCTACACCGGCACCGTCCGTCTCGGCCAGACTACGGCCTCCTACGACGCCGACATGCCGGTCGAGGACGAGGCTGACGCCTCGGGCATCACCGACGCGCAGATCGCCGAGGCCATCGCCCCGTTGACGGGCGAGATCCTGCAGCGACCGCCCGTCTTCTCGGCCATCAAGAAGGGCGGAGAGCGGCTCTACAAGAAGGCGCGGCGCGGCGAGGCCGTCGAGATCGAGCCGCGGCCGACGACGGTCTACGCCTTCGACGTGCTCGACCGTCGCGGCGACGACCTCGATGTTCGTGTCGAGTGCTCGAAGGGGACCTACATCCGCTCGCTGGCGCACGACCTGGGCCAGAGCCTCGGAGTCGGCGGGCATCTCGTGGCGCTGCGGCGCGAGGCCATCGGCCCGTTCTGCGTCGACGAGGCGTTCGCGCTCGATGCGCTGGTCGAAGCGGCCCGCGGCGTTCCCGAACCTCCCGACGCATGACGCGCGAGCACGGCGACACGCTCCGCCCAGACCGCCAGTCGGTCGTGACCACCGGCACGTTCGACGGGGTCCACGTCGGGCACCAGGCCATCGTGCGCTACCTCGTCGAGCGCGCGGCCGAGGCCGGCGGCGTGCCGACCGTCGTGACGTTTGACCCGCATCCGCGCGAGGTCCTGGCAGGGCGTTCGATTCCACTCCTGACCACGCTCGATGAGCGAGCAGATGTGCTCGAAACGCTTGGGGTGCAACGCTTTGTCGTGCTCCCGTTCTCGCGCGACCTGTCGCTGCTGGAGCCCGAGGACTACGTCCGCGACGTGCTCGTGAGTCGCGTCGGGATGGGGGAGATCGTGATCGGCTACGACCACCGGTTCGGCCGGAAGGCGCGCGGCGACCGCCAGCTGCTGGAGGCACTCGGGCCCGACCTCGGCTTCTCCGTCGACGTCATCCCGGAGCAGGTGCTGGGCGACGTGACGGTCTCGTCGACCGAGATCCGCCGCCAGCTCCTCGACGAGGGCGACGCGGCGCAGGCGGCCCGCCTGCTCGGCCGGCCGTACCGGATCACCGGCACCGTCGTGCGCGGCGACGGCCGCGGCCGAACGATCGGCGTACCGACGGCGAACGTGCAGCCGTCCAATCCGCGCAAGCTGGTGCCGAAGATCGGCGTCTACGCCGTCCGCGTGGTGCTGCCCGACGGCACCGAGGCCGGCGGGATGATGAACGTCGGCCGCCGCCCGACCTTCGAGACCGACGGCGCGCAGACCATCGAGGTCCACCTGTTCGACGTCGACCGCGACCTCTACGGTCTCCGGCTGGCGGTCGACCTGGTCGCCCGGCTCCGGAACGAGCAGAAGTTTGACGGCGTCGACGCACTTGTCCGCCAGCTGGCGGCGGACGCGGCGGCGGCGAAGGCCGCACTGCAAGGGGGGAACGGTTCAGAAGTCGCCAGTGGCTAAACGTCACCGCATCGGTGATTTCCGCACGAGGGGCGGGTGCTGTTCGGCTCCAGGGGAGGGGGAGTGGGGAAGGCCGTGTCCGAATAGGCCACACATGACTGTCCGCAGCGTGTCCGTCTCTCCGTCTAATGCAGAGAGCGAGGCCTCCTGATGAGCGCGGTATGTCGTGTGCCAGCCGGTTAGGGTCTCTTCCCTTTCCCGATGGAACGCCTTCTGGCTGTAGGCGCGCTGATGCTCGTCCTGCTGCTCAACTTCAACGCTCTCCGTGCGGACGTCGGCATCGGTCAGGGGCTGATCGGCGAAGAGGTGTCCTCGCTAGGCGGAGACCTGCTCCAGAGCACATTCGACCAGATCTCGGCCCTGCCCTTCGACCGGGTGGCAACTCCCACGTCGCCCAACGACCTCACGCCGAAGGCCCAGTTCGGCGGCACGACGTGGGCGCTGGCGGCCGACCTTGACGACCTCGACCGGGCGACCGCCACCCGCCAGCTGCAGGGGGCCGGTGGGGCGGGGACGCTCGACTTCGTCCTCACGGCAGCCGTCGACTACGTCCGGAAGTCCGGAGCCCAGTGGGTCGTGTCCAGCTCCCGGACGTACTTCAAGCGCGTCACGGTGACGGCGACGGGGCCTGAGGGCTTCCAGGGGACGGTCGAGAGCGTCTTCGCCGCCACAGGGGTCTAGCCATGGCTAGCTGGCTCGATCACCTCACGGCCATCATCGTCGCGGGCGTCGTCATCCTGATCCTGGCCGCCGTGTGGTATCGGGGGCAGGTCTCGGCCCTCGCGACCACCAACACCTACCGCGACCGCGCCCGCGTCGAGGTCCTCCGCGAGACCGTGGAGCACGACATGGCCCGGCTCGGATCCGGCGTGGACACGGCAGACCCCGCGATCCTCGCCTACTCGTGGACCGGCACGACGCGCACGTTCGAGTTTCGTGGCCAGTTGGACTCCCCGACCGTGGTCGACCGCGTCCGCTACCTCGCGACCCGGCAGGCTTGTACGGCAGGCAGCGGGACGTGCTGGCGCTTCCGCCGGCAGACGCTCCGCAGCTCGACCTACCGGACCTCGGGTTTCGACCTCGAAGTGACGTCGGTCGAGATCGCTCTCCTGCCGGCCGGGGCGCCCGCCAGCGCGACGACGGCGGATGTCCGGGTGGTCCTCCCGGCTCCGGAGCTCCGTCCGAACACGACGGGCAACGACCCCCGGCGCCTGCCCGTCTCGTTCGACCGCCACTACCGACTCGTCAACCAGGTCCTCCGGGCCGCCTCCTAATGGGACGCCTTCTCCTTCTCCTCGTCGCTGCGGCTTCGCTCACGACGGGCGCCGTCTACCTCAACCGGGGGATGGACTCCCGTGCCAACGGGGACGCCCTCGCGCAGGACCACCTCGCGACCGTCGTCGCCCAGCGGCTCTCGGCCTCAGGCCTCGCCGAGGCGGCCCAGTACCTCGCCCCGCTGACGGCGCTCCCGCCGGCGAAGACCTTACAGGGGGCCATGATGGGGGGGACCTACACCGTGACGCTCACGCCCGTCCAGCCCGACCGCGTCGTGGTCTCGTCGACCGGGCAGCTGACGGGCGCCGGGCGCCGGGGGGGCGCATCCACGCGCGAGGCCGTATTCCAGCTGGTGGCCGGCACGGGCGGGTCGACGCCGTCGGCGCCAGCGTTCCTTGCCAACGCGATGACCATCGAGCAGAGCCTGACGATGAACCAGTCGCAGCGCGTGGTTTCGGAGAGCCCAGCGGTCAACGCGAACATCCACACGAACGGGGGGAACTACGTCAACCTTACCAACAACGCCGGTATCCAGGGGTTCTACTACTCGGTTACACCGCCGTCTCAGCAGTGGCAGCGCGACCTGCTGAAGCAGGCGTTCCGGCCCAACCAGAACCCGGAGGGCCTGGAGGTCTATCAGACGCGGCCACGCATCGAGATTCCTGTCGTCCGCGCGACCGATTACCTCAGCGTCGCGACGAAGGTCTCGTCCACGAACGTCCAGCAGGGCGGCGGCATCCTCGACTTCACGGGGTCGAGCACGGCGGAGAACCCGGCCGTCTGGGTCGTCAAAGGCGATTTCAACCTCAACGGCGGGCAATCGCTGGAGGTCCGTGGCTACGTCAACCTCATCACGCAGGGCAACGTCAACATCAACGGGACCCTGCGGACGGCGGCCGGGAGCATGCTTTCGATCTACTCCGAGCGCGACATCAGCATCAACGGCTCGGCTACGATCACGGGCTCGCTCATGAACAACCAGAACATCCAGCTCAGTGGGAGCACGGAGATCCACGGGCCGATCACGACGCGCGGGACGGTCAACTTCAACGGCAGCTCGCGGATCGTCTACACGCCGCTCTCGGGGGGGATGACGCGGCCGCTCTTCGGTGGGGGCGCCGCGACATCCGCTACGCCGCCGTCGTTCCGCCTGGTCTCGGTGCGGGGCTGAGGCGGGTGAAGACCGTGAGCAGGCCCGTCTGGGGCCGCTCCCGCTAAGTTGGGGGGGCGCACCACGAGGGTCGCGCACGACTGTTTTCCCCCAATCCGATCGGGGAGACGGTCTTCTCCCGCATCGAAGATCGGCAGAGGATCGACATGATCACCAAGAACGACAAGCAGGGCATCATCGAGCAGCATGGTGCCAGCGGCCAGGACACCGGAAAGCCGGAGGTCCAGATCGCCATCTTTACGGCCCGCATCAACGACCTGACGGAGCACCTCCGGACGCACACCAAGGACCACGCGTCCCGTCTCGGCCTGCTCAAGATGGTCGGCAAGCGGCGCCGCCTCCTGGCGTACCTCCGCCAGAACGACATCGAGCGCTACCGCGCCATCATCGCCGAGCTCGGTCTCCGGCGGTAACCCTCTTCGGCGGCGTCCCCACGACACTGGGGGCGCCGCCGTCGTTTCGCCCGGCCCGCACATCGGCGGCCACCGGGCGCCTCCCGTGCAGCCCCGCACGGCAATCGGTTCTCGCCGCCGCCCGCTGGCGGCCCGGCTCGCCGAGAGCGACCGCCAGCCGACGGCGACGAGAACGGATTCCCGACCCGGGGCCGCGCATTCACCAGGGCCCGAACCAGATTGGCCCACACCCCCCCAACGTACATGCCTGCACCCCAGGCCATTACCCAGACCATCGAGGTCGGCGGCAAGACCATCACGCTCGAAACGGGCAAGCTCGCCAAGCAGGCCGACGGCGCCGTCGTCGCCACCCTCGGCGAAACCGTCACGCTCTCGACCGCCGTCACCGCCACGTCCGTCCGCGAGGGCCAGGACGTCTTCCCGCTGACGGTCGACTACCGCGAGCGCTTCTCCGCCAAGGGCGCCTTCCCGGGCGGCTTCTTCAAGCGCGAGGCCCGGCCCTCCGACAAGGAGACGCTTACCGCGCGCCTCATCGACCGGACCATCCGGCCGCTCTTCCCGGACGGCTTCCGCAACGAGGTCCAGGTCCTCAACTACGTCCTCGCGGCGGACGAGGACATCGACGCCGACGTCCTCGCGGGCATCGGCTCCTCGGCCGCCCTCAGCCTCTCCGGCTCGCCCTTCGACGGCCCGACCGCGCACGTCCGCGTCGGCCGCCTCAACGGCGAGTTCGTCCTCTTCCCGACCGTCTCCGAGCGCGCCGAGTCCGACTTCGACCTGATCGTCGCTGGCAAGGCCGACGCGATCGCGATGGTCGAGGGCGAGATGAGCGAGGTGAGCGAGGACGACATGGTCGCCGCGCTCGAGTTCGGCTTCGAGGCCATCAAGGTCATCGTCGCCGGCATCTCGGAGTTCGTCGCCAAGCGCGACGAGCAGGACGGCGCCCCGGCCCCGCTGGAGTACACGACGATCGCGCCCGCCGCGGACCTCGTCGAGAAGGTCTACGGCCTCATCAAGGAGGACGTCGACGCCCACCTCCGGGCCGACTACGACAAGGCCTCGTTCTACGGCGGCATCAAGCAGATCCGCGACAAGATGGTCCTCGACCTCTTCGGCGAGGGCGACGAGGCCACGGTCGAGATCGAGGGCGGCTACAGCGTCTCCGACGTCAAGGAGGCCTTCAAGGCCGCCGAGTCCCGCGTGATGCGCGAGATGATCCTCGACGAGGGCCGCCGCCTCGACGGCCGCTCGACGACCGACATCCGCGACATCTGGACCGAGGTGGACTACCTCCCGAAGGTCCACGGCTCGGCCGTGTTCACGCGCGGCGAGACGCAGACGCTCGTCATGGTGACGCTCGGCACCGGTCGCGACGTGCAGGCCATCGACCAGCTGTTCGACCAGGTCGACAAGCGGTTCTACCTGCACTACAACTTCCCGCCGTTCTCCGTCGGCGAGACCCGGTTCCTCCGCGGCCCGAGCCGTCGCGAGATCGGCCACGGCATGCTCGCCGAGCGCGCGCTCGCCAAGATGATGCCGTCGGAGCAGGAGTTCCCGTACAC
>CAYPVZ010000024.1:0-7580 GCA_964414235.1 uncultured Rhodothermales bacterium
CCACCGGGCCACCCGTTGGTTTGTGAATACTAATGGGGGGGTGTGGGGGGGCGCGCCAATGCCGGCGCGCCCGGGGGGCGGCGACCACCAGCGGGGCGCGACGAGGTCGAAGCGAGACGCGCTCGGCTACTGCCCGAACGTGCGGTCGACGTCTTCCGGCTCCTCGACCCAGTCGGCGACGAAGACGTTCGTGTCGCGGCTCGGCGCGCGGTCGGCGCGGCGGTTGGAGGCGAAGACGAGGCGCGAGCCGTCGGGCGAGAACATGGCGAACGCGTCGAACGTGCCGGAGAACGTGACGCGCTCCAGGTCGCCGCCGTCGAGGTCGACGAGGAACAGGTCGAACTCGCGCCCGCCCTCGGCGAGCGTGTGGTGGTTCGTCGCGAAGATGATCTTGTCGCCGGAGGGGTGGAAGAACGGGGCCCAGTTGGCGCCCGGCAGTTCGGTCACCTGGCGGGCGTTCGAGCCGTCGACGTCGGCGACGTAGAGGTTGAGCGCGGCGGGCTGGACGGCGTCCTGCGCCAGCAGCTGGCGGTAGGTGTCGGCGTCGTCGCCCGTGGGGCGCGAGGCGCGCCAGACGATCTTCGAGCCGTCGGGCGAGAAGAAGGCGCCGCCGTCGTAGCCGAGCGTGTCCGTGAGCTGGAGGAGGTCGCCCGTCGCGACCTCGTAGCGCCAGAGCTCGAGGTCGCCCGAGCGTGTCGACGTGAACACGATGTAGCGGCCGTCGGGGCTGACAGTAGCCTCGGCGTCGTAGCCCGATCCGCCGATCAGGACCTCCGGGTTGGAGCCGTCCGCGTTGGCGACGTAGATGTCGAACGTGTCGAAGACGTCCCAGACGTAACGGCCGGTCCGCTCGGCGGCGGTCGTGGGGCACTCGGGCGCGGCGGCGTGCGTCGAGGCGTAGACGATGCGACCGTCGGGGAGGAAGTAGCCGCAGGTGGTCCGGCCCTGGCCGGTCGAGACGAGGCGCGCGCCGCTTCCGCTCCGCCCGGCGCCCTCGGCGACCGACATGATGAACTGCTGGTCGCAGCCCTGCGGGTTGATGGCGTCCCAGTCGCTCTGGAAGATGAGCTGCGTGCCGTCAAAGCTCCAGTAGGCCTCGGCGTTGTTGCCGCCGAAGGTGAGCTGGCGGACGTTGCGGAGGTGGACCTCGCCCGGGAAGCGGAGGCTGTCGGCGGCTGGATTGTAGGCCGAGCCTTCGGCGTCGAAGGGCTCTCCCGTGATGGGCCGATCAGCCTGGGCGGCCTCGACGGCCGCGCTTGTGCGCTGGGCCTGCGTGGCCTCGAACTGGCTACAGGCCGAGAGCGAGAGAACGAGTAGGAGGTGAGCCAGCGTTCGCATGGAAACCGGTATATAGAGAGACCGTGGGACGCCGCCCAACCCGGCCCCCCCTGCTCCGGTTGCCCGGCGTGTTTCGTTTTCCCGCATCTTCGCGCATGCCCAGAGCCAGAATCTCGCTCGGGCCTTCGACCCTCGACTTCCAGGCCGTCGTCGTCGCTGCCAGCCGACGGCGGCCGGTCCTCGTGGAGTTCTGGGCCCCCTGGTGCCGGCCGTGCCACGTGCTCGGGCCGGTTTTGGAGAAGCTCCACGCCGAGGCCGGTGGGCGCTGGGCACTCGTCAAGGTGAACACGGACGAGGAGCCGGGGCTGATGCAGCGCTACGGAATCCGCGGCATCCCGGCCGTCAAGCTGTTCGTGGACGGCGCCGTCGCCGCCGAGTTCACGGGGGCGCTCCCCGAGCACATCCTCCGCCAGTGGCTCGCCGAGCACCTCCCGTCGCCGGGCCAGGCCCACACGCTGGCGGGCGACGCGGCCTGGGCGCGGGGTGACCGCGAGACGGCCCGCGAAGAGTGGGAGGCCGCCCTCGCCGAGCCTGAGGCCGCGACGGCCGCCTGGACCGCTGACGCCCGCAGCGGACTCGCGCGCGCCCTCGCCTTCGACGACCCGGGTCGGGCCCGCCAACTTGCCGAAGGGCTCTACTCGAACGAGGCCGCGGCTGTCCGCTTCGTCCTCGCGGCTTGCGACCGCGACGTCTCGGCGCTGCCGGACGGTCCGGCCCGCCAGCTCGTCGTCGACGCGCACGGGGCGCTGCGCACGGGCGATCTCGACGCGGCGCTCGGCCACCTTGTCGAGGCCATCCACACGGACCGGTACTACGACAACGACGGGGCGCGGAAGCTGGCCATCGCGCTGTTCCACACGCTCGGCGAGCGCGATCCGGTGGTGCGGAAGCATCGGCCCGGCTTCAGCATGTCGTTGTATTAGCGCCACTGGCGGCGCGTGTCGCCAGTCGCCGGCGTTGTCGACGGACGGCCCGAACTCCGGCGGGCGGCACGGGTTGACGGCGGCCCCTCTCGTTAGTCTTCCTGTGTTCGAGGTCATTCCGCTCGGCGTCGGCGCCGCTATCCCCACCCCGACGCGCCACCTCGCAGGCGCTCTCGTCCGTCGCGAGGGGCGCGCGGTGCTCTTCGACTGCGGCGAGGGCACGCAGCTCCAGCTCGTCCGCGGCGGTCTCGCGCGAGGCCGGCTCGACGCCATCTGCATCACGCACCTCCACGGAGACCACCTCTACGGCCTCCCCGGGCTCGTGACGACGCTGGCGCTGCTGGAGCGGACCGACCCGCTGACGATCGTCGGGCCGGTCGGGCTGCGGGCGATGATGGAGGCGATGCCCGGGCTGAAAAGCGACGGGCTGTCGTTCGAGGTCCGTTACGTCGAACTGGCGGAGGACGTCGAGCATGCGGTCGTGTTCGAAGACGACGATGTGACGGTCGAGGCGCGGCCGCTCGACCACCGCGTGCCCTGCGTCGGCTTTCGCTACCAGGAACGGACGCGCCCCGGCTCGCTCGACGGCGTGGCGGCCCGCGCGGCTGGCGTCTCGGAAGGCTGGCAGTTCGAGGCGCTCAAGCAGCGCGAGTCGGTCACGCTGGCGGATGGCCGCGTCGTGACGCCCGAGGGGCTCGTCGGGCCGGAGCGGCCGGGCGGTGCGTTCGCCTACGTCCTCGACACGGCGCCCTGCGAGGGGGCCCGCCAGCTGGCGGCCGGCGCCGACCTCGTTCTCCACGAGGCGACGTTCACCGAGGACCACGCCGAGCGCGCGGCCAAGGTCGGTCACTCGACGGCGCGGCAGGCCGCCGAGACCGCCCGCGACGCCGCCGCCAGCCGGCTGCTGCTCACGCACTTCTCGGCGCGGTACAACGATCCGGCGCCGCTGGTAGCGGAGGCCCGTGCCGTCTTCCCGGCAACCGAGGCCGCTGAAGAACTGGCTCGTTACGAGGTCCGGCGCTAGGTCCGGTGGAACCGTGCGCGCGTGCCGTGGGGTAGCTTGCCCCGTGGCCGACGACGCATCCAAGACCGCCCCGAGCTGGCGCCCTCCGCGCGGGCTTGCCCGCCGCCTCGGCGCGCTCCTCTGGCCCTACCGCTGGCCCGTCGCCGCGACGCTCGCGCTGACGTTCGTCGTCGCCTACCTCGGCCCGCTCCGGCCGCGGCTGGTCCAGATCGCCGTCGACGACTTCATCCTGGTGGGCGATGGGCCGGGGCTCTTCCGCATCGTCCTCCTCATCGCGGGCGTGCTCGTGGCCGAAGGGGTGGCCTACTTCGGGCTGGGCTACCTCACCCAGTGGGTCGGCCAGCACGCGCTCTACGACCTCCGCACGCGCGTCTTCCGCTTCATCGAGCGCCAGCGGCTGGCGTTCTTCGACAAGACGCCCATCGGCACGCTCATCACGCGGGCCACGTCCGACATCGAGGCGCTCGCGGACCTCCTCTCGGCCGGCGCCGTGACCATGCTCGGCGACCTCGCCCGGGTCGTGTTCATCGGCTACTTCATGCTGTCGTTGGACCTGGAGCTGGGCATCATCGCGCTGCTGTCGCTGCCGCCGATGATCCTCGCCACCGAGGTGTTCCGGCGCAAGATGCGCGACGCGTACCGCGAGACGCGAAAGCAGGTCGGCCGGCTGAACGCGTTCCTTCAGGAGCACGTGACGGGCATGAGCGTGGTCCAGATCTTCGGCCGCGAGGGCGAGGAGCAGCGCCGGTTCGAGGCCGTCAACGAGGCGCACCGCGACGCGCACATCCAGACGGTCTACTACTACGCGCTCTTCTACCCGGTCGTCGACATCATCGCCAGCGCGGCGCTGGCGCTCGTCGTGTGGTTCGGCGGGACCGAGGCCATGCGCGAGGCCGTGTCCATCGGCACGCTCATCGCGTTCGTCCAGTACGTGCGGATGTTCTTCGAGCCGGTCCGTAATCTGAGCGACCAGCTCAACTCGATCCAGGCCGCCTTCGCCGCCTCCGAGCGCGTGTTCGACCTCCTCGACGACGACCAGTCGCTGCCGGAGCCCTCTGCGCCGGTCCGGCTCCCCGACGGCCGCGCCCAGGGCCGGATCGCCTTCGAGAACGTGTGGTTCGCCTACGAGCGTCTCCCGGCGGCTGAAGGCGAGGACGCCGGAGACGCGTCGGAGCGCGATTGGAACTGGGTCCTCCGCGACGTCTCGTTCACGTGCGAGCCGGGACAGACGCTGGCGCTCGTCGGCGCGACGGGCTCGGGCAAGACGACGATCCTGTCGCTGCTGCTCCGGTTCTACGAGCCCCAGCGTGGCCGCGTCACCATCGACGGCGTCGACGTGAAGGACCTCCCGCTGGCGGAGCTGCGCCGGCAGGTCGGGCTCGTGCTCCAGGACGTCTTCCTGTTCTCGGGGAGCATCGCCGAGAACGTGACGCTCGGCGACCCCGACGTGAACCGCCCGCGCATCGCGGACGCCGCCCGCCTCGTCGGCGCGGACCGGTTCGTCGACCGGCTGCCGGAGGGCTACGACACCGACGTCGGCGAGCGCGGCGGAACGCTCTCGCTCGGGCAGCGCCAGCTGCTCTCGTTCGTCCGCGCGCTGCTCTACGACCCGGCCGTGCTCGTGCTCGACGAGGCGACGTCCAGCGTCGACACGGAGACCGAGGAGATGGTCCAGCGCGCCGTCGACGTGCTGATGGAGGGACGGACGGCGCTCGTCGTGGCGCACCGGCTCTCGACCATCCAGCACGCCGACCAGATCCTCGTGCTGCACAAGGGCGAGGTCCGCGAGCGCGGCGACCACCAGGCGCTGCTGGCGCAGGACGGGCTCTACCGCCGGCTCTACGAGCTTCAGTACGCCGAGCAGGAGCGGGCGGCGGCGTAGGACCCTCACTGACGCGGGCGTGGGACGATCTCGTAGCGCCGATGGACGTGGCCTTGAGGAAACGCCCTTGGAGAGCTGAAGAGGCCGGTTGGCTATGGAATGAGCAATCGGTGGCCTTGAAGGTGGGCAATGCGTGTGTGCTCATTCGGTTCGGTGTCGCAGCCGTGACTGGTGCGAGCCGTCCCCTCTTCTCTTTTTGGATCGCCCTTCTCTCTCCGTTCTCCATGGCCTTTCTCTACGCCTCGCCACCTCGGTGGCGCTTCCGCCCTCTGCTCTTCCTCGCCCTGCTGGCGGCCGTCGCCAGCCCGGCATCGGGTCAGGTCGTCATTAACGAAATCGACTCGGACACGCCGTCGTTCACCGCGCCGCGGGCGAACGATGACGAGGAGTTCGTCGAGCTTTACAACGCGGGCGCGACGTCGGTCGACCTCTCGGACTACGTCCTGGTCTTTTTCAACGGCAACAGCTCCACCGACGCCTCCTATCTCGCGGTCGACCTCGACGGGTTCACCCTGGCGGCAGGCGACTACTTCGTCTACTGCAGCGACACCGCGGTCCTGCCGGCGTGCGACCTCGGCTCTGGGGCGGGCGGAAACAACGTGATCCAGAACGGGGCCGACGCCGTCGCCCTCTACACGGGCTCGGCGGCCGATTTCCCGAGCGGGACGGCACCGACCATGGCGAACCTCGCCGACGCAGTGGTCTATGGCACGAATGACGCGGATGACGCGGACCTGCTGGCGGCACTCGGCGAGACGACCCAGTACGACGAGGCCCCGGGCGGCAACGGCGGCTCCACCAACGCGATCGCCCGCCAGCCGGACGGCTCCGAGGCCTTCGTGACGCAGGCCCCGACGCCGGGCGCGACGAACGGCACGCCGGCCGGCACCGAGATCGTCGTCACGACGGCGCTCGACGTCGTCGCGGTCGACGGGTTCTGCTCGCTCCGCGAAGCGGTCCAGGCGGCCAACACGAACATGGCCGTCAACGAGTGCGCGGCGGGCAGCGACGACGGTGACACGATCACGTTCGGCGCGACCGTTCTCACGGCCGTCACCGTCAACCAGGGCGAGCTGGACCTCACCGACGACGTGACCATCGACGGCTCCGGCGTCACGCGCGTGACGATCGACGCGGGCGGCACCAGCCGGATCTTCGACGTGGACGCCGCCAGCGGGGCGGGGACCGTGACACGCGTCCAGTTCGTGTCGCTCATCCTCCAGAACGGCGATGCCAGCATGGGCGGCTCGTCCGCTCCGAACGCGGGCGGCGCCGTCGACCTCAAGTCCGGCAGCGCGGCGACGTTCACCGACGTCGATGTGATCGGCAGCGTAGCCGGCGTGAACGGTGGCGGCATCCACGGAGCCGGCAATACCGACATCGTCATCACGACGACCGAGACGGGTACGTCGCTCATCCGCGACAACGAGGCGCAGGGCAACGACGCTGGCATGGGCGGCGGCGGCGTCTGGGGCGCCGGCACCACCACCATCTCCGGCACCGTCACCATCGACGGCAACCGGGCGACGGGCACGAGCGGCTCCGGCGGTGGCGTCCTCAACTTGGGCGGCGTGCTGGCCATCTCCGACGCCACGATCTCGAACAACACGGCCAACCGCGCCGGCGGTGGCATCGAGGACTTCGGCGACAACGACGACGACACGGACGTCACCCTCACCGACGTCACGGTCTCGGGCAACTCGATTACGACGCCCTCTCCGGGCAATGGCGGCGGCTTCCACTCCGGTGGTGGCGAGATTGTCGTGACTGGCGGCACGTTTTCAGGCAACGTGGCCATCGAGGGCGGCGGGATCTGGACGAGCGGCACGCTCACGCTGACCGGCACCCTGGTCACCGGCAACGCGGGCAACGGCACGGCCGCCGACGACGGCGGGGGCGGCCTGTTCAACAACGGCGGCACCATGTCGCTGACGAACGCAACGATCACAGAGAACACCGCCACGATGGGCTCCGGCTCCGGCGGCGGTATCCTCAATCTCGGTGGCACTCTGACCATCACCGATGGTCAGATCTCCTCAAACGAGTCGGCCCGCGCCGGTGGCGGTATCGAGACCGCTGGCGGCACCGTCGAGATCGACGGCACGACGCTCGCCAGCAACGACGCCGGCACGAGCCCGGGCAATGGCGGCGGCCTCCACGCCGGCGGGAGCGCCGAGGTGGACGTGGTCGACGCGACGGTCTCGATGAACACGGCCGTCGAAGGCGGCGGCCTGTGGGTCAGCGCGGCCGGCAAGATGACGGTGACCAACACCATGGTGACGCAGAACGAGGCGACGGGCGCCAGCGCCGACCAGGGCGGCGGCGGCCTCTACTCGGACGGCGGAACGCTCGAGGTCGTGGAGTCGGAGATCCGCGAGAACCAGGCCAGCGGCACGTCGGGCTCCGGCGGCGG
>CAYPVZ010000024.1:7590-16851 GCA_964414235.1 uncultured Rhodothermales bacterium
ATCCTCGCCTTCGGCGGGTCGCTCGATGTCTCCGGCTCCACCATCGCGTCGAACACGGCCATGCGAGCCGGCGGCGGCATCGAACTCAACGGCGCCAACCCGAACGCGATGGGGACGGAGGTCGGCATCGCAGGGACCATCCTCCAGGGGAACGACGCGGGCATGAGCCCGGGCAACGGCGGCGGCCTCCACGCCGGTGGCGTCTCTGACCTCACACTCGTCGAGGCCGAGTTCGTCGACAATACGGCCGTCGAAGGTGGCGGCCTCTGGATCAACGCCGGCGGCATGGTGGCCGCCCTCGATACCGACTTCCGCGGCAACGAGGCGACCGGCGCCGACGCCGAGCAGGGCGGTGGCGGGTTCTACAACGACGGCGGCGAGGCCACCTTCATCGGCGGCGAGTTCGTCCAGAACACCGCCACCGGTACGTCCGGCTCCGGCGGCGGCATCCTCAACAACGCCGGCCGGCTGGCGGCCTCGATGACCGAGTTCCGCGAGAACACCTCGAACCGCGCCGGTGGCGCCATCGAGGAGCGTCAGGCCACGACGCCGACCGACATGACGATGCGGCTCCACGCGGTCCGGATGACGGGCAACGACGGGGGCGCCAACCCGGGCAACGGCGGCGGCCTCCACATCACCGGCCCCGGCCGCGTCCATGTCGATTCGAGCATGGTCGACCGGAACATGGCCGGCGGCCAGGGCGGCGGCCTCTGGAACTCGGGGACCGGCGTGCTCCGCGTGACCTACACGACGGTCGACCGGAACACGGCGCCGACGGGCGGCGGCCTCTACCAGCAGGCCGGCGCCGAGGGGCTCCTCGTGTTCGAGAACTCGACCTCGTCGCGCAACACCGCCTCGGCGGTCGGCGGCGGCCTCGCGGCCGACGGCGGCGCGGTCCAGATCACGAACAGCACGGTCTCGACCAACCAGGCCGTGACGGGCGGTGGCGTGGCGTCGCGCGGCTCCCGCGTCCTGCTCTCGAGCGCGACCGTCGCGAGCAATCAGGCGGATACTGGCGGCGGCCTCGCCAACCTCGACGTGCCCGACGGCAACGGCGGCACGATGCCGGCCGAGGCCGATGCGATCTCCCCCGACAACACCATCGTCGCCGACAACACGGCGACGACGGGCGCGGACCTCTCCAGCGCCATCATGTCGCGCGGCTACAACCTCTTCGAGACCACCGCTGGCGGAACGGTCACGATGGACGAAGGGGCGGGCGCCGATCTCACCGGGGTCGACCCGATGCTCAGCGTCCTCGCAGACAATGGGGGACCGACGGAGACGCAGGCCATCGACCCGATCAGCCCGGCCGTCAACGTCGGATGGACGGCGCTCCTGATTGACCAGCGCGGCACCGAGCGCCGCGGGACGCCGGACATCGGTGCCTTCGAGTCCGACGCCGCGCCGACCGCTGGGGAAGAGGTGGCCTCCGAGTTCGCCGAGGGCGAGGAGATGAAGTGGAGACCGATGTCGCCGAACCCGTTCGGCACGACAGCCACGGCCCAGTTCGCCGTTCGGCAGGCCCAGTTCGTCCGCGTCGTGCTCTACGACGTGATGGGCCGCGAGGTCCGCGTGCTCCACGCCGGCGCGCTGGCGGCAGCCACCCCCCTTGATATCGAGGTCGACGCGCGTGGGTTGGCCAGCGGCGTCTATGTCCTCGTCCTTCGCGGTGAGTCGGTCTCGGCGACCCAGCAGATCACCATCGCGCGCTAGTTCCACCGCAGGTTCCCAGCGGTCCCCGGCGGCCTCCCGTTCTTCGGAGCGGGAGGCCGTCGGCATTTTCGCGGAGGGGGGGGCTTGACAGGAGCGATCACAAAGGTTTATCGTTCATCGTCGATCGACGATCATTCCTCACCAGCCCCCCCACTCCGATGATCCAGCCTGCCTGCTGCGACTGCGGCGACGACTGCGGCACTGACGGCGATTGCTGCTAACCTCCAGCCGGCGGCGGGCGCCCGTCCGCCGCCGGCCTCGGGTCCAATGAAACCATCCGACGAGACGCTGGCGGCCTGGGCCAAGGCGCTCGGCCACCCCGCCCGTATCGCCATCCTCCGCACGCTCGGCGCGCGCGGCGAATGCGTGTGCGGCGAGGTCGTCGACGTGGGCGGGCTGGCCCAGTCGACGGTCTCGCAGCACCTCAAAGTGCTTCGCGAGGCGGGTCTCATCACGGGCACGGCGGATGGGCCGCGCTCGTGCTACTGCCTTTCCGCCGAGGCACTGGCGGCTGTCGCCGACGGCTTCGGCGCCTTCCTCGGTGGGCTCCATGCCTGCGCCTGCGGCGATGACGGCTGCTGCTAGTTCGGACCGGATCTCGGTCCTCTTCGTCTGCACCCACAACTCGGCGCGGAGCCAGCTCGCCGAGGGACTCCTGCGGGCGCGCTACGGCGATCGCTACGAGGCGTTCAGCGCCGGGACGGTGGCGCGTGGCGTCCACCCGCTGGCGGCCGAGGCGCTCCGTGAGGCCGGCGTCGACCCGGGCCGCCAGTCGTCGAAGACCATCGAGAGCCTGGGCGACCGGGCATTCGACGTGGTCGTGACCGTCTGCGACTCGGCGCGCGAGGCGTGTCCGTACCTGCCGGCGCGGCTCCGCAACATCCACCACGCGTTCCGCGACCCGTCGGCGGTCGAGGGGACGGAGGCGGAGCGCCTCGACGCGTTCCGGGCCGTCCGCGGCGAGATCGGGGGCTGGCTCGACGCCGAGTTCGGCGGGGTCCCGCACGTGCCGATGGCCGAAGACTGGCCGGAGGTCCTCGCCCTCTTGAACGGCGCGCGGCTCCCCGTGTCCGATCTCGCGCCGGAGCATCGCGACCGCTTCCTCGTCGTCCGCGATGGCGGGCGCGTCGTCGGCAGCGTGGCCGTCGAGGCGCACGGGGCCGACGGGCTGCTCCGGTCGCTGGCGGTCGCGCCCGACGTGCGAGGGCAGGGGATGGGCGGCCGGCTCGTCGAGGCGGCCGAGGCGGTCGCGCGGGCCCGCGGCCTCCGCTCGCTGATCCTCCTCACGACGACGGCCGCGCCGTTCTTCGAGGCGCGGGGCTACACCCCAATGGACCGGTGCGACGCTCCCGAGGCGGTCCGCCAGTCGAGCGAGTTCGCGGACACGTGCCCGGCCTCGGCGGCGTGCCTGGGCAAAACCCTCGCCCCTTAGAATCCGGGGGCACCGGAGAGCGGCCTCGTCCGTAGATGTTCTTCGATCTACCTCTTCCCATGCGCACAGTCCTGCCCCTTCTCGCCGTCGCCCTCATCGGTCTCGCCGGCTGCACCAACGCGTCCCTCGCCGAGGCCTACGGCCGGCCGGACCCGTTCGAGTGGACCTACTTCCGCGGATCGAGCAGCGACGTGGTCATGGCCCTGCGGGTCTCGCTGTCCCAGGCCAGCATCGCCGTCGAGTCGGTGCGGGACAACGAGGATGGCACCGTCCTCACGGTATCGAGCCGGTTCGACCAGAGCCAGTCCGACCAGATCCTCGTCCAGTCGACGGCGGTCGAGGGGTTCCGGTCGCGAGCGCAGCTGTATCCGGGGCGCGACCCGTTGCCGCGCTGGCTGGAGACCGAGGTCGCGGCGCGGCTCTAGCGGGGCGTTCGAGGGCGCGGCTCGGTCGGAGCCGCTCGTCTCCGCGAGAGAATCCGAGGAGCCGTAGGGGAGTGCGCGCGTAGGTTGGCGTCGCCTGTCCGACGTCGTCGTCCCCTCGCTCCGCTTCTCGTGTCGTCCCGTTTCACGTTCGCCGCCCTCGTCCTCGCCCTGTCCGGGGCGTTCGCTGCCGGATGCTCCGGCCCCACGCCTGCGCCGCCTGCGCCGGAGCCGCCCGCCGAGGTGCCGGTCCCGCCGGAGCCCGAGCCGCCGGTCGAGGTGCCCGCGCCCGAGCCGGAGGCGCCCGCGGGCGCGATCGTGGACGTGGCAACGCTGCCCGGCCCGATGCGCGAGTTCCGCGGCGCCTGGGTGGCGACCGTGGCCAACATCGACTGGCCCAGCCGGGCCGGCCTCTCGACCGAGGCCCAGCAGGCCGAGCTGACCGCGCTGCTGGACCGGGCCGTCGCGCTCGGCTTCAACGCCGTCGTCTTCCAGGTCCGCCCGGCGGCCGACGCGCTCTACTTCTCGCCGCACGAGCCGTGGTCGGCGTTCCTCACCGGCCGGCAGGGGCAGGCCCCCGACCCCTGGTACGACCCGCTGGCGTTCGCCGTCGACGAGGCGCACCGGCGCGGGCTGGAGCTCCACGCGTGGTTCAACCCGTACCGCGCCAGCCACCCGGCCGGCCCGCAGGCCAAGGACCTCACCCACATCAGCCGCCAGCGGCCCGACCTCGTCCGCCGCTACGGCGACTACCTCTGGCTCGACCCCGGCGAGCCCGAGGCGGCCGACTACTCGCTGGAGGTCATCCGCGACGTCGTCCACCGCTACGACGTCGACGGCGTCCACATCGACGACTACTTCTACCCGTACCCGGTCTCCGCGAACGGCCGCAAGGTCCCGTTCCCGGACGCCGAGAGCTACGCCCGCGCCCGCGCGGCCGGCGAGACGCTCGGCCGCGACGACTGGCGGCGCCAGAACGTGGACCGCTTCGTCGAGCGGCTCTACCGCGAGGTCAAGGAGGAGAAGCCCTGGGTCAAGGTCGGCGTCAGCCCGTTCGGCATCTGGCGGCCCGGCTACCCGGCCTCGGTCTCCGGCTTCGACCAGTACGCCGAGATCTACGCCGACGCCCGGCTGTGGTGGCGCGAGGGCTGGCTGGACTACCTCGCCCCCCAGCTCTACTGGCCCATCTCGAGCCGCGGCCAGGCCTTCGGCGACCTCCTGACGTGGTGGGGCGGCGAGAACGCCCGCGACCGCCACCTCTGGCCCGGCCTCTACGACAGCCGCACCATGCCCGACCCCGGCGGCTACCAGCCGCGCGAGATCCTCGACCAGGTGCTCCTGACGCGCGACGACCCCGTGGCGACGGGCACGGTCCACTTCTCGATGAAGGCCCTCCTGGCGCGCTTCTCGTCGCTGGGCGCCGAGCTGGCGGCCGGGCCCTACGCCGAGCCCGCGCTCGTGCCGGCCTCGCCCTGGCTCGACGACGCGCCGCCGCCGGCCCCGCTCGTGGAGGCCACCGACCGCGACGGCGCGCTCGACGTGATCCTGGCGCCCGGTGACGCCGAGCCGGTCCGCCAGTGGGTCATCCGCACGCGCCGCGGCGGGCGCTGGACGTGGGAGATCCTGCCGCTCGGCGTCGGGACCTACGTGATCCCGGCGGACCGCGGGCCGGTCGAGGCCGTCGCCGTCTCGGCCGTGGACCGGGCGGGCAACGAGGGCCCGGCGCGGCTCGTCGAGATCGAGCGGTAGCGCCGCGAGGCTTCCGTACCGGCCCCCGAGGGCTCCGTACCGGCCTCCGAGGGCTCCGTACCGGCCTCCGAGGCTTCCGTACCGGCCTCCGAGGCTTCCGTACCGGCCCCCGGAGGGCTCTCCCCGATCTGCGGAGGGCCCTCCCGGTCCTGCGGAGGGCTCTCCCCGGTCGGCGCAGCCCCTTCCCCGGCTGGCGAGGGGGTCTCCCCGGCTGGCGAGGGGGTCTCCCCGGCTGGCGAGGGGGGCTCCCCGGCTGGCGGAGGCCCCTCCCCGGTGGGCGAGGGGGTCTCCCCGGCGTCCCGAGCGTCCGCACCGGCCCCCGGGAGAGCCGCACCGTCCTCCGGGAGAGAGGGACCCCGCGGCGACCTGCCCGACGGCTCGGCCCGCGCGCCGCGACGTGTGACGGAGCCTTCGGGGAGAGCGGCCGTATCCTGCGCTCCCCTCTCGCTCCCCCCGCATGGCCGACGACGCCCCGCCCCCGGACCCCGCAGTAGCCACCACCGTCACCGACGGCGACGTCCGCGTCGGGCTGGACCACGACGGCGCGCCGGACCGGCGCAGCCCGTGGCGGTGGGTGCCCTCGCTCTACTTCGCCGAGGCCCTGCCCTACATGGCGGTGATGACGCTGGCCGTCATCCTGTACAAGCGGCTCGGGCTCTCGAACACCGAGATCGCGATCTACACGAGCTGGCTGTACCTGCCGTGGACGATCAAGCCGTTCTGGAGCCCGCTCGTCGACGTGCTCCGGACCAAGCGGTGGTGGATCCTCGCCACGCAGGCGCTGATCGTCGGCGGGCTGGCGGGCGTGGCGCTCACGATTCCCGCGAGCGGGTTCGTGCAGGCCACGCTGGCCTTCTTCTGGATCCTCGCCTTCGCCTCGGCGACGCACGACATCGCGGCGGACGGCTTCTACCTGGTCGCGCTCGACGAGCACGACCAGGCGTGGTACGTCGGCATCCGGAGCACCTTCTACCGGGCGGCCATGTTCGCCGTCACCGGGCTCATCCCGTTCCTGGCGGGCATGCTGGAGACCTCGACCGGCCTGACGCCCGTGTCAGTGGACGTGCAGGCCGTGGCCACCGCCTCGGGCGACTCGGTCGCGTCGGTGACCGCGCTGCCCTCCGGCGCGACGCAGGCCACGGGCGGCGCCGTCGCCGAGCGATCCGACCTCACGCTGACGGCGTCCGCCAGCGACGTGGCCGTCCCGCTGGCGCTCCGGCCGTCGGCCGAGATCGCGGCGCTCATCGACTCGGCCAAGGCGATGAACCGCGCCGCCGGGTTCTACCCGGAGGAGGTGGCGACGGCGGACGAGGACGACGGCCCGTCGTGGTGGGCGCGGCACGTCTCGGGCCCGCTCGGCGAGGCCATCCAGACCCTGTTCGGGGAGGAGCGTGAGACGTCGGACGTGGCGGGCAACGTGGGCGTGGTGGCCTTCCGGCTGAGCGGCCCGCCGCCGCCCGGCGAGGAGGTCGCGGTCAACCTGGCGCTCGACGAGGGCGACTCGGCCATCAAGCTGGTGGAGGGCGCCGACCGGTTCACGTTCACCGAGGCCAACTGGGACCGCCCGTTCGCGGCCGTCGTCCAGCTCGACCCGAACCTGGATGGGCCGGTCGCGGCGACGTTCCGCGCCACCAGCGGCAACATCCCGCTGGCGTGGTCCATCTCGTTCTTCGTGCTCGCCGGCGTGTTCCTGGCGCTCCTCGGCTGGCACCTCTTCGCGCTGCCCCGGCCGCCCTCCGACGCGCCCGTCGTGGCCGGCGCCGGCGCCGGGGGCCTCCTCCAGTACCTCGGCTTCCTGCTCTTCTTTATCCCGGCCCTGGCCCTCCTCCTCGTCCCGATGGCCCTGGCCGGCGTCGTGGCGCCGCGGACGACCGGGCCCTGGGGCCGCATCTTCCGCGCGCTCCCGTTCGCGGAGACGCCGTTCGCGCAGACCATCGTGTCGTTCTTCGAGAAGCCCGAGATCGGGGCGGCCGTCGCGTTCGTCCTGTTCTACCGCTTCGCCGAGGGCCAGGTCGTCAAGCTGGTGACGCCGTTCCTGCTCGACGCGCCCGGCGCCGGCGGGCTGGCCCTGACGACGGCCGAGGTCGGGCTCGTCTACGGCACCGTCGGCCTGCTCTCGCTGACGGTCGGCGGCATCCTCGGCGGCATCCTCGTCGCGCGCGACGGCATCGGGCGCTGGCTCTGGCCCATGGTGCTCGCCATCAACGTGCCGAACGTGGTCTACCTGCTGTTCGCCATGGTCCACCCGGAGAGCCTGTGGACGATCAGCGCCGGCATCGCCGTCGAGCAGTTCGGCTACGGGTTCGGGTTCGCCGCCTTCCTGCTGGTCCTCATCTGGATCGCCGAGGGCGAGTCGAAGACGGCGCACTACGCCATCGGGACCGGCCTCATGGCGCTCGGCATGATGATCCCGGGCATGTTCTCCGGCTGGCTGGAGGACATCGTCGGCTACCAGAATTTCTTCGTCTGGGTCCTCATCGCGACCATCCCGAGCTTCCTCGTGACGGCCCGCGTCGGCGTGGACCCGACGTTCGGCAAGAAGAAGGACGATGCCGCCTGAGCCCGCCCCGGCTGGCGGTGCCCGCCGCCAGTCGGGCATGACGCTGCGCCCGCTCCGGCCGGACGAGGCCGGCGCGGCGCACGCGCTCTGGACGCGGAGCGCCCCGCTCGACCCGGTCCCGCCGGCCGTCCTCGCCGAGAAGCTGTGGGGCGCGCCGGCCGGGACGGCGCTGGCGGCCGAGGTCGACGGCGCGCTGGCCGGGATCGGCGTGGGGGTGCTCTGGCCGTCGGCGGGCGAGGTGCGGTCGAGCATCCGCGTGCTGGCGGTCGCGCCGGAGCACCGTCGCCGTGGCGTCGGCACGGCGCTCCTCGGCGCGCTCGAAGACGACCTCCGCGAGCGCGGCCCCGAGGTCGTCCGGCTCGTCGAGGCCGCGCCCAACTACCTCACGCCGGGCGTCGACGTGCGCAACGACGCGCTGCTCGCGTTCGCGGCGGCGCGCGGCTACGGCGCCATCGGCGAGGCTGTGAACCTGGGCGTCGACCTCGGCGCCGACGACTGGCGGACCGACGCGGACGAGGCGCGGCTGGCGGAACAGGGCGTCGCCGTCCGGCGGGCAACACCGGCCGACCGCCCGGCGCTCGCCCGGCTCCTGGCCCGCCGCTGGCCGGCGTGGCAGGACGAGGCCGACGCGGCCTTCACCCTCGACCCGCCCGCGCTCCACCTCGCGCTCCGCGACGGCACGGTGCTCGGCTTCGCGGCGCACAGCGCCAACAACGCCGGCCTCGCCTGGTTCGGGCCGATGGGAACGGCGCCCGCCGCACGCGGCCTGGGCATCGGCTCCGTCCTCCTGCGGCGGTGCCTCGCCGATCTCCGCGACGCGGGTTTCGCGCACGCGACCATCGGCTGGGCGGCCGCGTTGCCGTTCTACGAACGGGCGGCCGGCGCCACGGTCGAGCGCCGGTTCCGCCGGTTCGAGAAGCGCCTCTAGCGGCCGAGGATGCGCCCGAGCAGGTCCGCGTAGATCGCCGCCTGCTCCGACGCGTCGAGGATCGCCTCGAACGGGACGCTCACGCCGAGCGCGTGGCCCCGCTGGACCGCCGCACCCGTCGGCCCGGGTCCGTACACGCCGACGACCTCGCCGCCCGCGACGGCCGCCAGCGCGTCGGGCTGGAGGACAGCGTAGTGATCCGGGCCGTAGGCCGTGTTGAACCGCGCGCTCCGTCCGCCGACCGAGAGGATGCCCGCGCCGTTCGTCCCGCGCGCCTCGGTGCCGAGCCGCTGGCGGACCCACGCGGCCGCGGCCGGATCGGAGGCGGCGTCGCTCGCCCAGTAGGCGCCCGAGACGCGGAGCGCGCCGCCGCCGTCGAGGTAGGCGCCGAGGCGCTGGCGGAGCGCCTCGGGCAGCGCCTCGATGGCCGGCGGGCGCCGGTCGTCGGGGT
>CAYPVZ010000025.1:0-16747 GCA_964414235.1 uncultured Rhodothermales bacterium
CTCCTGCTCTCCGTCGGCGGTCCATTCGCCGTCGTTGGTCACGTCGCCGCCGACGGAGAGCAGGAGGGCCGTCCCCCCATAGCTGTTGGGGTTGTTGACCCGCACCGTCCCGCGGTTGACCACCGAGCCGTCGATGGGCAGCAGGTACTCGCCCGAGCTGTTCGCCCGCGGCGGCTGGACGACCGCGCCCGGCTAGACCGCCAGGGGGCCGCTCAGGCTCACCCCGACGCCGACGGCGAGCGTGCCTTCGACCGTGACGGGGCCGTCGAGGCGCACCTGCCGCAGCGCGCCGCCGTTGTCGCCGACGAGGCCAAGCCGCCCGCCTGCGGCGAAGCCGACCGTCCCGCCGCCGCCGTCGAGCACGGCCTCCCCGTCGGTGGCGCCATTCGCGAGTGCGAAGCCGAGGCGGTGGGCGCCCATCTCCAGGTGGCTCCCCTGCAACCGCAACGCCCCGTCGAAGACGAGGTCCGACCCCGCGAGGACGGCAGCGGCCGGGTCGGTATCGGTCCACAGCCCGCCGAGCGGGGTGGAGGCGGTGATCCGCTGCGCCACCGGGCCGGTCAGGCGCGTTTCCAGCGGGTTCCACGTGCCGTCGCTGGCGATGTCGCCGCCGACGTCGAGCAGCAATCGCGTGTTGCCGTAGCTGCCGGGGTTGTCCAGCCGCACCGTCCCATGGTTGGTGACGTTGCCGGTCACCGTGAGCACGAACCAGGGCGATCCGTTGTCGGTCCGGGGCTGCACCGTCGCCCCGGCTTCGACCGTGAGGGTGCCCGCGGCGTCGCCCTCGGTGACGTTGACCGTGTGGCCCGCCGCAAGGGTCACGTCGTCCGCCGAGGTGGGCACGCCCACGCCGCCCCATGTCAGCGGGTCGTTCCAGGCACCGCTCTGGGACGAGGTGTAGACGGCGCGGTGTGGCGAACTGAGGGCGGGGGCGGCCCACAGCAGGACGATCGGGAGAGCGAGGACGAGCGCCGCGAGGGCGGCGACGAGGGAGAACGCGCGCATGGGGGAGGGGAAGGCCTTTCCCCCTCAGCGCCATGCGCGTCCGGAGTGGACGGTCTCCGGCCGTGAATTCGCCCGCCTCGGGGACGCCTTCGGCCGAGCGACCGAGGCGAGCCCGCCTGTCGGCCGAGGCGGGGGTTCCTGTCCCCTCCTGAGGGTGTCGACCTCTGCGACGAGGTGGGTGGAGCGGGGCCGGTCCGGTTCGGAGGGTCTGCGGAGAACCTCCGAGGCCGGATCAAGAACCTCCGGGGTTCAACGGAGAACCTCCGAGGTTCAAATTTGAACCCCAGAGGTCCAATCGAGAACCTCGGAGGTTCAGCCGAGAACCCCTGGGGTTCAGCCGAGAACCCCTGGGGTTCAGCCGAGAACCCCTGGGGTTCAGTCGAGAACCTCGGAGGGTCAGCGCCGGGCCTCGGAGGGTCAACCGACGCCGGGGGCGGTCAGTCGCCCGTGCCGGAGGTGGCGCGCTCGAAGCGCTGGCCGAGGTCGTCGGCCACCACGTCGGCGCCGGGGGCACCCGAGGCGGCAGCGGCGCGGATGGCGCGGTAGAGCACGAGGGCCCCGCCGTAGGCCTCGCTCCCGGCCACCATCGCCGAGTCGCGGGCGAGCGACGCCAGCTGCTCCAGCCGGGCCGCCATCCCGTCGAGGGCGCGGTACGTGGAGAGGTCGGCCTCCATCTCGTCCACGTCGAGGAAGCCGGGCACGAGCTCGGACCGCTCGCGGGAATACCGGGCGGCCTTGTCGACGAAGGCCAGCGAGCGGTCGCCGAACTTGAGCATGTCGCGGCGCTCGTCGGCCGAGAGCTCGACGGCGTGGGGCTCCAGCGCCGTGCGGATGGTGTCGAGGGCGCCCTGGATCTGGGCGACGGCCTCGGCAGGGAGGGCGGAGATGCGGTTCGTCATCGCACTGTGGGGATGTGGGGGGACGAACATCCAGAATCTAGGGCAAACCATCCGGATCTCGACGCGCCATCGGACTTCGTTGATGCGGCCATTCTCGTGTCTCGACTCCTGCAATCACCCGGTTTTCAACAGGCCCCCACGTGTCCCGCTGGTGACACACGCCGCCAGCTGGGCGCGACTCCGAGTTGATCTCGCTGCCGGTCTTCTCTACCTGTAGGTTTTGATCCTCTCGGGGATGGCCGTTTCCACGGTGCCCAGGTGGGTTCTGCTGGGCTGTCCAGAGCCGGGGGCAACCGGATTTGGATCGCTCATGCTGGGTTACATCTTGGGATGGCGAGATGTCCTGCACTCAAGACGTCGTCACCGGTCCCGTATGTCCAGTAGCCCGGAGCATGAGGCCGGAGCCACCTTCCCCAAGTACGTTCCCTGCGAGCAAGGCTTCGATCTCTCTCTGGATCGCTTGGTCGAGTTGCGCCCCAGTCCGGCTAAAGCCGAAAAGGGCTCGGATCTCGTTCACCAGCGTCTTCCGGTCGAGTGCTCCCCGTGATTCTAGAATGGCGACGGCAGCAGCCCGGTACTCCTCGGGTGCGATCCGTTCCGCAGGGATTCCAGTCCCGGCGCGGGAGCGAACGATGAGCCTCCCCGATGGGGCCCAGACGAAGTCGTCTCGCCGTTCCAGGATGCCGCGTCGCTCCGCAAGGCGGCACGCGGAGTCCACCCGGCCTGCGATGCGTTTGCCGACCTGCTTGAACCCGTATGCGTTGGCGAGCCGTGTCGCCAAGTCCTTGACGTGGACTGGCGCCTCGACCTCCACCACCGTGCGAATCGGGCGCAGTAGGTCGCCAGCGGGGATCTCGTGGAAAGGGAGGGCGAAGAGGCCCGTCTGCCTCACACCCAACTCAGCGAATGTGTAGGGCTCTCCTTGCACCGGCTCCGCAGGTGATGGCGTCGGTGCAGGCTCCTCGGCGGGAAGGCCTCCGTCTTCTGACGTCGTTTCCTCGGGACTGGGCGATTCCAGGTCTGGAGCCTCGATCTCTGCCTCGCGCTCTATCCGGATCCGGTCAGACTCCTCCCGCGCCTCGCGGCGTGAGTCCTCCACCAGTTTCAGGATGCGTTCGATCTGGCCCTGCCGGTCCTTGAACCAGTCCGTAGACCAGATGCGGTGGAGCGTCCATCCCCGGCTCTCCAAGACCTGTTGACGGAGCCGGTCCCGATCTCGGGCTGTCTGGGAGGAGTGGTAGGACGCCCCGTCGCATTCGATCCCGCAGACGAATCGCCCGCCCACCTCGTCGTCGAGCACGCCGAGGTCGATGCGGTATCCCGCCATGCCAACCTGCGGCTGGAGGCGAAGGCCGCGTAGCGAGAGCTCGCGGAGCACCTCTGCTTCAAACGGCGACTCCGTCTGGGCAGTGGCCGAGACGGTCATGCTGTCGAGCCGTCCCCGTTCGGCATAGAGCAGGAACTCCCGGAGGAGCCGGGCGCCCGTGGCTTGCGTCTTCGTGAGGTCGATCTCGTCGCCGCGCATCGACGAGAACACCCGCATGTGCTGGCGGGCCCGCGTCGTGATCACGTTGAGGCGGCGCCAGCCGTTCTCGCCGTTGATGGGGCCAAAGTTGTGACGGAGCACGCCGTCGTGGTTTTTGGCGTACGTCACGCTGAGGAAGATGACGTCCCGCTCGTCGCCCTGGATGTTCTCCAGGTTCTTGACGAAGAACGGCTCCTCGCGGCCCCGGTCAAAGAAGGGCTCGATGCTGGGGTCTTGACGCCGACGAAGCTCCAACTCGTCGAGAATGGCGATCTGCTGACGGAGGTTGAAGGTGCCCACGCCGAGCGAGAGCTTCGGCGACCGCTTCGCGTGCTCCACCACGGCATCCGCGACGCGCCTCGCCTCGACTTGGTTCAGTCCCTTTCCCTCGTAGACCCCGTCGGCCACGTACTCAAAGGCGAGGCCACGGGCGTGGGCGTCGCTGTAGACCGAAGGGAAGGTGAGGAGGTCGGACCCATAGAATGAGGCGTTTGAGAACGTGATGAGCGACTCCTCGCGACTCCGGTAGTGCCACTTGAGGCCGTCGTTCGGGATGCCTGCCGCGAGGCATTCCTCCAGGATGCTCTCGGTCTCCTCCACGATGGGGTAGCCCTCCTCGTCCACCTCTGTCGTGATCTGCCCCGTCATCACGGAGAAGAAGTTCGTCGGCGGGAGCTGCTTGGGGTCGCCCACGACGACGAGTTGCTTCCCCCGGACGATGGCGCCCACGGCGTCTTCGGCGGTGAGTTGGCTGGCCTCGTCGAAGATGACGAGGTCGAACGGGTCGTCTACGTCGGGCAGGAACTGCGCGACCGTGAGCGGGCTCATCAGGAAGCACGGCTTAATGCACTGGACGGCCGCGCCCGCCTCCCGGATCGTGCGGCGGAGGGGGGCGTGGCCTCGCTGGCGGTTCAGTTGCCCGCGGAGAAAGCCGAGGCCTGCTGCGTTCTCCGGGCGCCGGAGGAGCGCCTGTGTCCGGTCCCGGAGCTCGCCGACGAGCTTGTGGCGGTTGTCGAGGAGGAGTCGGCGGTCGAGCCGCTGAAATTCCTCGATGCGCTGCTCGTGAGCGAGCGTGTGGAACTCGCGGAGGAGTGGACGCTCGCGTACGACCCCGTCCAACCACCGCTGGTAAACAACGCGCTGGAAGGCGGGCGGCAGGTCGGCGAACGCGACCTCGCCGGAGAGCGCCTGCGGCAGGAGCTCTGCCGCCGGCCCCGCCGCGACGTGGGAGCGGGCGGCCTCATAGCCGGCCCACCGTTGGGCCAGGCCCAGCGCGTCCTTCATAGCCCGGACTCGGTTCAGGAGCTCATCCGTCGTCGCATCCGCGAGATAGCCTTCCGGCCAGCCGACACGTGAGCGGAGGTGGCCGAGGAGCCGGCGCGCCTCTTCCCCCATGGCATCGAGCCGGCGGACGAGCGAGACGTCCGGGTGCGGGTGAGACGCGGTAGCGGCGGCCTGCTCGTCGAGGCCGTGCTTGACGCAGACAGCCCGGAAGTCCGTCACCCAGCGGATGTACTCGTCGAGGCTGCCCCAGTCAGAGTCCACCCCTTTCCACAGGGTGCCGAAGAGAGCCCGAGCCTCATCCTCGGCCGACATCAGCACTGCCCGCTCGACGCGGTACGCGTCGGCCTTCTTCATGTCCACGGTCTGCCCCTCCAACGTCGGGGCATAGCCGGGGAGGCGGTAGGCCGTCCAGCGCTTCTTGATGAGGCGGTAGCGGCTGTTTAGGAAGTTGAGCCAGCGGAAGGCACCCGCCTCTTTTTCTTCGATGAACGCGATGTCGGCGACGTGCTCGGCCTCCAGGGCTTCCGGCGCCAGCTTCGTGGACAGCTCGCCGTGGAGGGCCAAAAGTTTGCGTCCGCTGGCGACGAGGGCGCGGGCGCGCGGGGGCGGCTCGTTCCATGCCTCGCTCTGGAGCACCGCTGCCGGAGCGCCGGGCGATTGCTCCAGCACACTCGCCACTGCGAGGGCGACGCGCGTGTCCTCCAGACGCACGACAGGTGGGAGCCCGAAGCCCTCCGTCACCTCCCTCCCAAGCCGCTGGACCTCGGCGATTCGATCCGCCAGATCGGCGAGGAGGGCCTCGGCATCGTCGAGGTCCGACTCGGCGTAGTAGGTGCGCGTGGTATCGCGCCAGGGGTGGACGTTCGGATCGCCGACCTCCGCCACGGCGCGGACGAGCAGTTCGAGATCCTGGACGGCGTCGGTGATCTGCGCTTGGGTCAGGTCGTCGACGGGACGCGTAAGCCGGACCTTAGGAGCATCGAGGACGGCTTCCAATCGGCCGTAAACGGCGTACGGTGAGAGCCCCAGCGCGCCGTGCGGCGCGTGCACGGCCCGGACGTAGTCGTTGAGGGTGGAGCGTAACGCAGGGAGCCGCTCGCGGGCCGTGGTCGAGTGCGTCGGTGTCTGGACGGAGGCGTCTAAGGCTGTCTTGATCGAGTGGAGGACGTCCCGCTTGCTCGCTTTCGCCCCGTGCATCTCCAGACAGAAGGCGCCGAGGTCAGCCTCTTCCAGGCGGCGGTAGACCACGTCGAGTGCGGCCTTCTTCTCGGCGACGAAGAGGACCCGCTTCCCGTCTGCGAGGGCCTGGGCGATGAGGTTCGTGATCGTCTGGCTCTTGCCCGTGCCCGGCGGGCCGAGCAGCACGAAGTCGTGGCCCTTCGCCACGGCTGCGATGGCGCGGAGCTGGCTGGAGTCAGCGTCGACGACCTGGGCCGTCGTCTCAGGCGCGAAGCCGCGGTCGAGGTCCAAGTCCCGAATGTCGGGAGGTAGCCCCGCCACGTGGTCTCCCGCGCGGGCGACGATCTTGCGGATGAGCGAGTGGTTGAGAAACCGCTCCGCGTTCGCCTCCAGGTCCCGGTACATCACGAGCTTCTGGAAGGAGAACAGCGCGAGATAGATCTCCGGTTGGACGTTCCAGCCCGCTCTGCCCGCGACGAGACGGGCGACCTCGTCCAGCAGCGTCTGGAGGTCATAGTCTTCAGCCATCGCCCCGGCTTCGGGGAGCGTGGGGAGCGCAAGGCCGTAACTCCGCTGCAGGTACTCGGCGAGGGCGGGGTTGATCACAGGCTCGTCGTCGGCCACCCTTACGGTGAACCCGCTTCCGGCGGACCGGCGGCTAAGCGCGACGGGCAACAGCACGATGGGTGCTCGCACCTCCCGTTCGGAGTCTCCCGCGTCCCTGTAGTGGAGCATGCCGAGCGCGAGATAGAGCGCATTGACGCCTTGCTCCTCGATCGTCGTCAGCGCTTGCTCGGCAATACGGCGGAGGGAACGGTCGAGCGCCGAGGGGCTGGCGTGGGCCTGGAGGATGTCGTCGGAGTGTCGTTTGGGGTCGAGCGACTCCTCCTCCAGCAGCGGGAGCTCCATCTCGTCACTCACCTCTGCCATGTCGTAGGTGCCAGCCTCACCCTCGTAGAGATCGGCTTTCCGCCCAGACTCGGACGTGGTCTTCCCTCTCTTTGGAGGTTCGGGCAGCATGGCCTTGAAGCGCATGCTGCTCCCCTGGAGATAGAGATGGCTGAAGACCTGTCGCGGGACCTCGTCGACGATGGTCACCGTCGATACTCGTGCTCGGTCGGGTTTGAAATTGAGCGCCTTGTTTCGCTTGGATAGATCGAGGAGCTTTCGCTTCCAGAGATCGACTGATGCCAGTAATTGGGCCTGTTCGGGTTCTGTGTCGTGTCCGCTCACGTCTGTCGATGGGTCGTCGGAAGAAGGGGACGCCTGGCGCTGCGGTAGAGAGGATACAAGTAGTTCCTTCTTCCTGCGCCTCCCAATCTCTCGCTCGATCCCGAGAACAGCTTATTGGCATTGACTCAGTCTCGTTCTCTTCCCGCTGGTGACACACGCCGCCAACCGAAGGTCGACGCAGTCAGCGAGGCAGGCCACAGGCTGCCTGGGGTCCCGGGACTCAGGGAGGCTCCTGCCGACCGCGAGGGGACGGAATCTCGTCGGCGGTCGGCGACCGATGGGCGGCGGCCTGGACCGCGTACTGGGCCGCCAGCCCGATGGCCGTGATCTGGAACACGAGGCCGGCGAAGCCCTCGGCCACCGACACGAGCCGGCAGGTGTCCAGGGGCACCATGTCTCCGTACCCGATGGTCAGGAAGGTGACGGCGCTGAAGTAGAACGAGTCGACGAACCCGTCGGCGCCCGCGACGCACCCGGTGGCGCCGTAGAAGAGCGAGTAGATCAGCGCGATGAACAGGCCGCTGACCACGACCGTGCTGATGATGGCGTGGATCTTATAGGCCAGCGCGTTTCGGACCATGGCCCACACGCCCCGCTCGGGACGTGACCGGTCGCTCACCCCTGTCAGCACGAAGTCCTGGAACACCAGGATGGTCTGAAACAGCGACCACATGAACATGAGCGCGACCGCGGACGCGAGGATGACGCCGGCGGCCAGGACGTACTCGTTCATGGGGACGCGATGCGACTGCCCCGCTCGCACGCGGGCAGCCCGGAAGGGAAGCCCACCAAGCTACGTGCCCGCCTCGGGGGCTCTGCCGGGAGAGCCACCGAGGCGGACGCTCGCGCCCCGCTGGCGGAGGGGGAGCGCCAGCGGGGCGGGGGCTCCGGCCTCGTCGGGCAGCGCCTCGTGGGGTATCGAGCCGACGGCGATCTACGCCTCGTCGGGCAGCGACTCGTGGGGTATCGAGCCGACGGCGAGCTACGCCTCGTCGGGCAGCGACTCGTGGTAGATCTCGCCGCCGAGGGCCTCGAACTGGCGGGACTTCTCGCGCATCCCCTCCGGGATCGCCGCCTCCACGTCGACCCCGTGCTCGGCCGCGTAGTCGCGGACGTCCTGGGTGATCTTCATCGAGCAGAACTTGGGGCCGCACATCGAGCAGAAGTGGGCCACCTTCGCCGACTCCTTGGGCAGCGTCTCGTCGTGGAAGGCGCAGGCCTTCTCCGGGTCGAGGCCGAGGTTGAACTGGTCCTCCCAGCGGAACTCGAAGCGGGCCTTCGAGAGCGCGTTGTCGCGGGCCTGCGCGCCGGGGTGGCCCTTGGCGAGGTCGGCCGCGTGCGCCGCGATCTTGTACGTGATCACGCCCTCGCGGACGTCGTCGCGGTTGGGCAGCCCGAGGTGCTCCTTCGGCGTCACGTAGCAGAGCATGGCGCATCCGAACCACCCGATCATCGCCGCGCCGATGCCCGACGTGATGTGGTCGTAGCCCGGCGCGATGTCGGTCGTGAGGGGGCCGAGCGTGTAGAACGGGGCCTCGCCGCACCAGTCGAGCTGCTTCTGCATGTTCTCCTGGATCATGTGCATCGGCACGTGGCCCGGGCCCTCGTTCATGACCTGCACGTCGTGCGCCCAGGCCTTCTTCGTGAGGTCGCCCTGGACGTAGAGCTCGGCGAACTGGGCGTCGTCGTTGGCGTCCTCGATGGAGCCGGGGCGGAGGCCGTCGCCGATGGAGAACGACACGTCGTAGGCCGCCATGATCTCGCAGATCTCGTCCCAGTGCGTGTAGAGGAAGTTCTCCTTGTGGTGGGCGAGGCACCACTTGGCCATGATCGAGCCGCCGCGCGAGACGATGCCCGTTCGCCGGCTGGCGGTCAGTGGGACGAAGCGGAGCAGCACGCCCGCGTGGATCGTGAAGTAGTCCACGCCCTGCTCGGCCTGCTCGACCAGCGTGTCGGCGAACAGGTCCCACGTCAGGTCCTCGGGCACGCCGCCGACCTTTTCGAGGGCCTGGTAGATCGGGACCGTGCCGATGGGGACGGGCGAGTTGCGGAGGATCCACTCGCGGGTCTCGTGGATGTGCTTGCCCGTCGAGAGGTCCATGACCGTGTCCGCGCCCCAGCGGATGGCCCACGTCAGCTTCTCGACCTCCTCGGCGATGGACGAACTCACCGCCGAATTGCCCATGTTGGCGTTGATCTTGACTAGGAAGTTCCGGCCGATGGCCATCGGCTCCAGCTCCGGGTGGTTGATGTTGGCCGGGATGATGGCGCGGCCGCGCGCCACCTCGTCGCGGACGAACTCGGGCGTGATGACCGTCGGGATGGCTGCGCCGAAGCTGTTGCCGGCGTGCTGCTGGAAGAGGCCGGGGTCCGACTGGCGGAGCGCGTCGAGCCGCTGGTTCTCGCGGATGGCGACGTACTCCATCTCGGGCGTGACCTCGCCGCGCCGCGCGTAGTGGAGCTGGGTGACGGTCTTGCCGGCGAGCGCCCGGCGGGGCCGGTGGACGTGCTCGAAGCGGAGGTGCTCGGTCGAGGCGTCGGCGGCGCGCTCGCGGCCGAAGGCGCTCGTGAGGTCCGCCAGTTGCTCGGTGTCGCCGCGCTCCTCGATCCACGCGCCGCGCACGGACGGCAGCCCGCGGCGGAGGTCGATCTGGACGTCGGGGTCGGTGTACGGGCCGGAGCAGTCGTAGACCGGGAACGCCGGGTTGGGCTCGTCGCCGAACGAGCCCGTCGTCGGGCTCTGCGCGATGAGCCGCATCGGGACCTTGAGGTCCGGGCGCGAGCCCTCGACGTAGATCTTGCGGCTGCCGGGGAGCGGGCGCCGGACTTCCTCCGACAGCTCCTCGATGCGGGCGTGGGTGGCGGCGTCGGCGGCGCGCTTGGCGGCGGCGCTGGTGGGCATCTCCATGGCGGCGTTCCAGTGTGGGGAGGGGGCTGGAAGCCGGGCGCGCCGCGCTGGCGGAGCGCGTCCGCCAGCGGCCCGGAAGCTCTCCCTACGCCGGTGCGAGCCGGATCAGGTGCGGAGGGACTCTCTCAGCCACGCGCGGTGGCACCCCTGGCTTCCGACGCCAACGTACCACCATCGCGCCCCGCTGTGGCGACGGCCGCCAGCGGGGCGGAGACGTTGTCCTACGGGGCGGCGGTGCCGAGGCGGTTCAACTCACCCGGCTGACCGTGAGCGTCATCGTCCCGGAGCGTCCAGCGGCCTCGGAGCGGAACTGGGCGCCGAGCGCGAGGAAGCGGGCGTACCGCGAGAGCGCATCGGTCGCGGCCTCGACATCGCCGAGGATCTGCATGCGCCCGTTGTCCTGCACGCGAAACTGCAGGCGCGCGGTGCCCGGCGTGAGGTCCTGGAATGGCGACGCGTCGAAGGCCACGTGGGCCATCACCTGCGCGCGCGACCTCTGATTCGTCGAGGCCCTCTGGTCGAGGAAGGCCCCAAGGCCATCGGAGTACGCGATGTCGTAGGAGATCCTCACCCCGTCATCGCCCCAGTTCGATCCCTGCTCCGTCCGCTCACCGGCGGGCAGCCGGAACGTGATGGGCACGGCGAACCGCACCTTGACGGCTCGGCCACGCTGGCGGCCGGGCTCGAACCGGCTCGTGCGGACGGCCTCAAGCGCCGCCTCGGACAGACGCTCGTCGGGCGAGCGCATGACCCTGGCGTCCTCGACCGCACCCTCCTCGTTGACGATGAACTGGAGGATGACCTGCCCCTCAACGCCGTCGTCTTTGGCGCTTTGCGGATAGACCACCCGGGCCTGCAGGCCCGTCATCCCACCGATCAGGACTGGCTGCTCGTCGACCACCTCGAAGATGCCGTCACCGTCGGCGTCGGAAGCGGGCAACGGCGCCGACGAGGGCGTCTCGTTGAGCCGGAACATGACGGGCACGGCGAACCGCACACGCACGGCCTGTCCGCGCTGGCGGCCCGGCTCGAACTGGCTGGCCCGGACGGCCGCCAGTGCGGCCGCGGAGAGCCGAGCGTCGGGGGAGCGCCGGACCTCGGCCTCTTCGACGCGGCCGTCTTTCTCGATCACGAACTGGACGATGACGATTCCTTCTGCGCCGTCGTCCTTCGCGCTCTGCGGATAGACGACGCGCTCCATGAGCCCCTCCAGCCCGCCGATCAGGACGGGCATGTCATCGACCACGTCGAAGATCTCGTCGGTGGTGTCGCGGACGGCGACGGCCTCCACTGGGCGTCGGGACTGTGCGCCATCGGGCAGGCGGCCGATGGGGAAGCGACCGAGGGTGAGCCCGCCTGCAGGAAACCGAACGCGGCGCTCCAGCAGAAGGCGGTCGGTCGAGAAGACCCTGAGCCGTGTGGAAATGGAGGGGCCGTGATCGTCACCCACCTGGGCCGCGACGGACTCGGCATCAGAGGACGTGGCTCCATCACGCAGTCGAATGTCGAGCGCGAAGCCATCCCCTTCCTCTGACAGCTGGAATCCGAGAAGAAGCGAGTCGGCCGGAGAGGCGTGGGCGATCGGCATCGAGGGACGGGCCGGCGCAGTAGTCGCCGCCAGCCCGGCGACGAGGACAACGGCAACGAGTCCGACGAGGCGCCCGAGGCGGGCGAGCTGGCGCGAGCGCGCAGGAGAGAGGGGGCGGGTCATGGCATCGATGCGGGATTTGAGGGGCGAGGAGCCGCGCACGGCGCCGAGCGCGAGCGCGGGGGCGGGGAGCGAGGCGTACGAAAGGAGGAGGTCGGCGTAGGTCCGGCGGGCACCGGGGCAGGCGTCGAGGACGGCCGCGTCGGCGGCTTGCTCGCGGCCTAGATCTAGGCCGCGGCCGAGCGTCCACACGAGCGGGTGCGCAGCGAAGACGGCTTGCACGGCCCGCTGCGCCGTGTGCCACGCGAAGTCGCTCCGCCGGACGTGCGCGACCTCGTGGAGGGCGGCCACCCGGCGCGATTCTCCGTCGAGTCCGCCCGGCAGCGCCACCATGGGCCGGCGCCAGCCGAGCGTGAAGGGCGCGGCCCCGCCCGGCGCCACCGCCGCTACGACCGGCCGCGTCACGCCGAACTGGCGGCGCGCGTCGTCGATGGCGGCCTGGGCCTCGACGCCGGCCGGCGCCAACGACTGGCGGGTGCGCCCGACGAGCACGAGCGCCCACCCCAGACGCAGCACGCCGAGCCCACCCGCCAGCAAGACGAGGCCGACCGCCAGCCCGAGCAGCACGTCGAGCGCGGGCGGCCCGGCCGCGATGACCGGCTCCGGCGCCGCGCCGACGGCGACCTCCGGCAGCCACATCCGCACGGGCGCGAGCGCGGCCACGGTCTGGGCGTCTTCCGGGGCCAGTGCCGATAGGGCCATCGGGACAGCGACCGCCAGCGGCAGCGCCGCCAGCAGCGCGCCGCGCACGGGCAACGCCAGCGCGGCGCGCGTCCGCCCGAGTCGCAACGCGGCCTCGACGATGAGCGCGACGGCCGTCCACGCCGTGATCGGCATCCAGAAGGCCGCGATGGACGCGCGGCCGAGATCGGCGATCCAGAACAGGTCAGGCATCGTCGTCGAGGGAATCGATGAGGCGGCGGATCTCGGCGCGCTCGGCATCGCTGAGCGTCTCGCGCTGGACGAGCGCCTGCACGAGGCTCGCGGGCGAGCCGCCGAACACCTTGTCGAGGATGCCCGAGAGGAGCGACGCACGGACGTCCTCCGGCGCGCGCGCGGCCGTGTAGACGTAGGCTGTGCCCTCGGGCTCGAACGTGAGGTAGCCCTTGTCGGCCAGATTCTTCATCACGGTCATGACCGTCGTGTAAGCGAGCCGACGGCGCGTCGAGATCCGGTCGTGGACGTCGCGAGCGGTGGCCCGACCGAGAGCCCAGACCTCGCGGAGGACTTCCATTTCAGTGCCGCCGAGCGGCGTGAGCGGGTTGCGCATGAGTGGTTGGCTTGAGTCGTACGAATACGATAGTAGGCGGAGGAGAGACACACAACCCCTCCGGGGGTTTCCCGGGCTCGCCCCGATGCCGCTAGCTTGGCCGCCCACCCCCCGGATCCGGACCGCCCCGTGGCCCGTCGCGAGCGCACCAACGACGAGTGGATCGAGGCTCTCGCCTCCGACGGCCCCGCGCTGGCGGCGGCCCTCGACGACCTCCGTCCGATCCTCCTGCGCGCGCTCCGCGTCACGCTCGCGCCCCGCGTCGACCGCGGCGCCGAGGCGCTGGCCGAGGACCTCGTGCAGGACGCGCTGCTCCAGGTCCGCGAGCGGACCGACCAGTTCCGCGGCGACGCCCGATTCACGACGTGGGCCCAGAAGGTGGCCGTCCACCTCGCCCTGAGCGAGCTCCGCCGCAAGCGCTGGGAGGACGTCCCCCTCGACGCGCTCGTGGCCGACCCGCCGTCGGCGCCCGAGCCTGCGGCGGACGCGGCGATGGAGCAGGCCGAGGCCGTCGCGCTCGTCCGCCACCTCATCGCGACCGAGCTCACCGACCGCCAGCGGCTGGCGCTCCAGGCCGCCCTCGCCGGCATGCCCATGGACGAGCTGGCCCGCCGGCTCGACACCAACCGCAACGCCCTCTACAAGCTCCTCCACGACGCGCGCCTCCGCCTCAAACGGGCCTTCGAGGCGCGCGGCCTCGGTCCCGATGACCTCCTCGACGCCGATGTCTAGGCGTAAGTCCGCTCCCGCATCCGCCGTCTAGCGTCCATGACCCTCACCCCGGACGTCCTGCGCCTCCTCGTCGCCAAGGCCCTCGCTACGCGGCCGGACGACATGACGTGCGCCGAGTGCGACGCGTGCGTCGACCGGTTCGCCGAGCTGACGCTGGCGGGGCGCGACGCGGCCGACGCGCTGCCTCTGGTCGAAGAGCACCTCTGCGAATGCCCCGGATGCCGGGAGGAATTCGAGGCGTTGATGGACGTGCTCCGTGCGGCCGAGCGGGAAGGGCAGCCGTGGTGGCGGCGCCTGACGGGGAGGAGCTAGGGGGATGCCCCAACCGGGGATCCCGTCGGGGAACAGGGCGATGGGGGCGCGGTTGGCCGGCCGACCCACCACCGCACGCATGGCTGACCCCTCGCCGCTGGCCGACCTCGCGCTGCTGACCCTCGTGGTCGCCCACGGCACCGACGCCGAGCTCGACCCCCGCGAGACCCGCGCGCTCGTCCACCAGCTCGACCTGCTCTCGGACACCTTCGGCGGCGACACCGTCCACAGCGGGGCCGACCTGAGTGACCTCGTCGAGCACGCCGTCGCGGCCTACGGCCAGCTCAGCGTCGTCGGCCTCGACGACGTCGTGATCCGGCTCCGCGACCGCCTCGACCCGACGCGGCGCGCCCGTGCCCACGCCGCCCTCGTCGAAGTCGCCGACGCCGACGGCGTGGTCCACACCATGGAGAAGACGTTTCTGCGGCACGTCGCGCAGGCCTGGGGGCTGGAGTAGGGGGATCGGCGTCGGCGCGTCCGCGTCCGACCGACGACCTCCTCTCTCCGACCCATGGACCTCCACGATTCCGTCGCCGTCGTCACCGGCGCCAGCCGGGGCATCGGCCTCGCCCTCTCCCGCCGCCTCATCGCCGGCGGCGCTCGCGTCGCCGGGCTCGCCCGTTCCAAAGACGACCTCGACCAGCTGGCGGCGACGCTCGGCGACGCCTTCACGCCCGTCGTCTGCGACATCACCGATGCCGAGGCCGCCAAGACCGCCATCGACGGCGTCGCCAAGAGCCACGGCCAGATCGACGTGCTCGTCAACAACGCCGGCCTCGGCCGCTTCGCCGAGGTGGACGACCTCGACCTCGACGACTGGGACGTACAGGTCCAGACCAACCTCTCGGGCGTCTTCCACTGCACGCGCGCAGCCGTGCCCCACATGAAGACGCAGGGCGAGACGCGCGGCCCGGACGCGACGGCCGGCATCATTGTCAACGTGGCCAGCATCGCCGGGCTCGTCGGCAACCCGAACCTGAGCGCCTACAACGCGACCAAGTTCGGCGTCCGCGGCTTCTCCGACGCGACCATGAAGGAGCTCCGGCCGTTCGGCATCAAGGTGAGCTGCGTCTACCCCGGTTCGGTGGCGACCGACTTCGGGCCGAACGGGGCCAACGCGAACGCGATGTCGCCCGAGTCCATCGCCGAGACGATCACGCACCTCATCGAGGCGCCGTACGGGACGCTGATCTCGGAGGTCGTCCTCCGGCCGATGGTCGGGCGGAAGGGGTAGCGGCCCTCGCCGGCTGGCGGCGCGCGTCGCCAGCCGCGCGGGCGTATCGTGCGGCGCTCCTCCCCCGATCCGATGCGCGTTTCGCTCCTCCTCCTCGCCGGCCTGACGGCGCTCACCGGCTGCATCCACACGGCCGGCCTCAGCAGCTCCGTCCTGCCGCCCCGCCTGGAAGACCAGGTCTCGGGCACGGATCAGCTCCTGATCGCGGCGCACGCCGTCGACTCGCGCGTCGTGTGGGTGTCGGGGACCGGCGGGACCGTGCTCCGGACGACCGACGGCGGGGCGACATGGACCGGCGGCGTCGTGCCGGGCGCAGACACGCTCCAGTTCCGCGACGTCGTCGCGTTCGACGCGGACACGGCGCTGGCGCTCAGCATCGGCAACGGCGCGGCGTCGCGCATCGTCAAGACGACCGACGGGGGGGCGACGTGGCGGACGGTCTTCGTCAACGAGAACGAGGCCGCGTTTTTCGACGGGCTCGCCTTCTGGGGCACCCGGCGCGGCGTCGGCTTCAGCGACTCGGTCGACGGCATCTTCGTCCTGATCCGGACCGAGGACGGCGGCGAGACCTGGCGGCGCGTGGTGCGGAGCGCGCTGCCGGCCGCCGCGGAGGGCGAGGGCGGGTTCGCCTCCAGCGGCACCCTCATCCACACGCGCGGCGACCATCTTGGGTGGATCGCGACCGGCAACGCGGCGCCGGCCCACGTGCTCCGCACGAACGACGCCGGAGCCTCGTGGCGCTCGGCCGAACTCCCCATCGTAGCGGGCGAGGCCGCCGGCGGCACGTCCGTCACGTTCCTCGACGACCTCCACGGCGTCGTCGTGGGCGGCGACCTCGGGCAGAGCACGGCGGTCCTCGACGCCGTCGCCATCACGTCCGACGGCGGGCAAACGTGGCGGCTCGGCGGGCGGCTCCCGTTCCCCGGCGCGGCCTACGGCGCTGCCTACGTCCCCGGCACCGACGCCCTGCTGGCGGTCGGCCCCGGCGGCGCGGCGCTCTCCCGAAACGACGGCCAGTCCTGGGTGCTGCTCGACCAGCGGACCTTCTGGGGCATCGCGGCGGCCTCCGACGACGCGGTGTGGCTGGTCGGCCCCGAGGGCACGATCGTCCGCGTGCGGCTGTAGCGTCAGCGGAGCGAGGCGGCGATGCGAGCGGCCGTGTCCGAAAACGGGCGGTAGCGCAGGCCGAGGTCGCGCGTCGCCCTGGAGCCGTCGTAGCGGTATGTCGCGGCCGAGGTGCGGGCGGTCTCGCGCGAGAGGCCGGGCTCGGATCGCGTCAGAAAGGCGCCGGCCTCGGCGAGGGCGCCGGCCATCGTCAGCAGCCACGGCGGCGCCGTCCGGCGCGGCGCGTCGCCGCCGAGCGCGCCCGCCAGCGCGGCGAGGATCTCGGTCCACGGCAGGTTCTCGGCGGCCAGGACGTAGCGCGCGCCCGTCCGGCCGTGCGCGCAGGCCAGGCGG